>JAXIPK010000029.1:0-14423 GCA_045402975.1 Acidobacteriota bacterium | reverse complement strand
CACGCGCGAGCTGTCGCTGACGGACTACCAGAAGCCGGAAGAGTTGCGCCACACCGCCGTCGTTCCCGTCGCTGGCATCAACAGGATGGTGCTGGCCGCCATCGAATACGCGCGCTCCATCTCCAAGGACGTGGTCGCAGTTCACGTCAACCGCGACGGCGAGCACCCGGAAGAGCTCCGCCAGCAATGGCATTCCTGGGCGCCGGACGTTCCTCTTATCATCCTGGAGTCCCCCTACCGTTCCATCCGCGGCCCGCTGCTCCGCTTTATTGATGAAGTCCACAGTTGGCGCGACGAGGACGTCGTCACCGTCGTCATCCCCGAATTCGTCTCCAACCGCTGGTGGCATCACTTCCTGCACAACCAGACCACCGCCTTCCTCAAGGTGGCTCTGCTCTTCAAACCCCACATCGTCGTCACCAGCGTCCCTCACCACTTGCGCCGCTAGGCCCGTTCCATCCGGCAAGAAGTGTTAGAATCTGTCGCCGGCCATCCTTGCCCGATGGAACGGGCCTAGCCATGGAGCTCACTCCCGAGCGCAAGCGCAGCATCCGCCAGCGGCTGGAGCCGCACCTCGCCGCCCTCGACCCCGGCCTGCGCTTTGTCGAAGTCATCCTCGACTCCGAGCGCCGGAACCTCGGCGTGGTGGTCCAGAAGGACGACCGGCCCGCCATGCTGCGCCTCGACTTCATCCGCTACGTGTCCATGCCGGAAACCGAGCTGCGCGCCACCTTGGAAGAACAACTCCGCGCCAAGAAGATGCTCGGCAACTCTCGCGGCTAGGGCCGTTCCATCCGGCAAGAAGTGTTGGAATCTGTCGTCGGCCATCCGCGCCGGATGGAACGGGCCTAGCCCCAGGTTTTCCCGGTTGCATTCGCTTCGTCGGTGCGTCTAGGATGGATGGGCACCAATCGGGAGGCCTCGATGAAACCGCGCCTCGGTCTTGCACTCCTAACCTTCGTCCTGGTCGGCGCAGCCGGCCTGCTCACGGCCACGAGCTCGACTCGCGCCCAGCAGAAGTCCCCGGCCTCGCTCTGGCCGGAAATCAAGAGCTACGAACAGATGCAGATCCCCGCCGACAACCCCATGACGGCGGCCAAGGTCGAGCTCGGCAAGCAGCTCTACTACGACAAGCGGCTCAGTGGCGATGGTTCCCGCGCCTGCTATTCCTGCCACCTGTCGGAAAAGGGCCTGACCGATGGCCTGCCCACCGCCATCGGCGCCTACAACCTCAAGCTCACCCGCTCCAGCCCCACGATGTGGAACATCGGCTATCACAAAGAGTTCTACTGGGATGGCCGCGCCAAGTCGCTCGAGGCCCAGGCCAAGGCCGCCTGGGTGGGCGGCAACATGGGCGCCGCCGGCAAGGATGGCAAGCCCAGCCCGGAGGACATCTGCGAGAAGCTCGACGCCCTTGAGGGCTACCGCAAGCAGTTCCAGGAGGTCTTCGGCAGCGGCTGCACTCCCGACAACGCTTCCAAGGCGCTGGCGGCTTTCATGCGCACCATCGTCGCTGATAAGTCCGCCTGGGTGCGCTTCCGCGAAGGCAATCAGAAAGCCCTGAGCCCCGCCGCCCGGCGCGGCTGGAAAGTTTTCGACGAAGTCGCCAAGTGCACCAACTGCCACGCCGGCGTCCTGCTCACCGACCTCCAGTTCCATACCGTCGGCACCGGCTGGGACGCGGAGAAGAAGGAGTTCTCCGACGTCGGGCGCTTCAACGTCACCAAGGACGAGCGCCACAAAGGCGCATTCAAGACGCCCACGCTGCTCGACATCGCCGAGTCCGCTCCCTACTTCCACAACGGCAGTGTCGCCACCCTGGAGGAAGCCGTGGACCTCATGCTCGCCGGCGGCGTCTCCAACCCGACCGGCGACCCCAACCTCGAACCCCGCAAGCTCACTCCGAAGCAGCGCGCCGACCTGCTCGCCTTTCTCCGTGCGCTGAGTGTTCCCTACAACATCAAGGAACCTCGTCTTCCTCAGTAGCCGACGCCCATGACCGCCACCGAGTCCGCGAGCGAGCGCCGACGGGGCCAGCGCGTCTTCCTCGTCCTGCCGGTGGAGCTCCACTGGACTGCGTCCGACGGCCGCCCGGCCATGACGGCCGCGGAGACCGGCATCGTCAGCGCCTACGGTGCCACCCTGCAAGTCAAGACCGCGCCACCGCCCGCGGCGGAGCTTGAGCTGCGCCTCCCCAACCGTGGCCTCTCCGCTCGAGCCCGCGTGGTGGGCGCGCGCCCGCCCGCCCCGGACGGTCTCACCACGCTCGGCGTCGAGCTGGTCGCGCCCAATGAGAACTTCTGGGGCGTCAGCCTGCCTCCGCCGCCCATCTACGGCTTGCGCGTCAAGGCCTCCGCCGAATCAGCCGCCATCGTGGCGGCTCTCTTCGAAAAGCTGAAGGGCCGGAAGGTTGCCGCCGAAGTCATCCTGGAGATTGCCTCCGGCCGCCCGCTGCCGGGCGATCTGTGGAAGGAGATTCAGGATCTGCTGCGCGACGCCGGCCTCAAGTACGAAGAGAACCCCTGAGCATGGCCGGCCTGGCGGAAAAGAACTGCGTCCCCTGCCGCGGCGGCGTCCCGGCGCTTCAGGGCGAAGCCCTGGCGGCGCTGGCCCGCGAGCTGCTCGAATGGCAGGTGGTGGATGAGCACCACCTCCGCCGCAGCTTCAAGTTCCGCGACTTTCGCACCGCGCTCGACTTCGTCAACCGCGTCGGCGAGCTGGCCGAGCAGCAGGGCCACCACCCCGATCTCTTCCTCGCCTGGGGCCGCGTCGACGTCACCACCTGGACGCATAAGATCAACGGCCTTACCGAAAGCGACTTCATCCTTGCCGCCAAGATTGACCGGCTGCACACGTAAAGGCAGGAAGTCCGCCGCTACTTGCGGCAGATGAACACGAAGGCGGGCGGCACGTTCCGCCACACGACCTTGCGCTCGATTTGGCGGAAATACTGGCTCAACAACTCCACAGCGCTGAAGCGATGCAGGCGTCCTGCCTCCATCTGGTAGCGCACCAGCACTCCATGCATGTAGTGGTATTGCGTGACGACACTTTTCTCATCGAGAAACTTCGTCAAGCCGCCGAGCACGGCATGCCGCTGCCCGTTCGACATGAAGGTGATACCCAGCGAGGAAACCGCCGCATCCACCCGCACCACTCCGAGCCGGTGCAACTCCGCCTCTAGCGACTCCGCGCTGTTGTTGAGCACAACCAGTCGCCGGTCGGGAAAACGCTGGCGGAGATACTGCTGGAAGCGCGGGTTGATTTCGAAGGCCAGCAGGGTTGCGTCAGCGGGCATCAGCGAAAGCAGCCTCTGGGTCAGCACCCCGGTGCCCGGCCCCAGCTCCACCACCACCTTGGCGCGCGCCAGCGGCAACGGCTCCAGCATGGCCTGAGCCAGATAGCGGGAGCTGGGAACAATGGCGGAAGTGGTTCGGAGGTCGCCCAGCGCTTCCGAGGTGAAGGTCCGGAGGCTCATCCCCTGTGCACGCCAGAAGCATACGCGAATCAGCCGCGAGAATAAACAGCAAACTGGCGACGCTCAGTCCGGCTCGGCGTCCGCCAGCTTTTCGGGCAGCAGCTCGACTCCCGCCTCGCGCACCCGGCGCCGGAAGTCGGCCACCTGCGACGCGAAGAGCTGGTCGAAATCGGCCAGCACTTTCTCGGCCTCCGCTTCGGCCTGGCGCTGGTAGGTGAGCTGGGCGTCGGTGGGCTTGTCCCAGGACGAGCCCAGCGAGCGCAGCACGTAGCGCGCTTTCACCATCACATCCGTGTCGGGCAAGATGCCCCTGCTGCGCGGCGGAACCCATAGCCGCTTCTCCATCGCCGTCAGGGCACGCTGCAGCGCCCGCCCCGCCTCCGTCAGCTCCTTGCCCTGCTTCTCGTCGCCCTTCTTGTCCTGCTTCTGCTCCTGGAGTTTCTTCAGCACCACGTCAATATCGGCCCGAGTGTCGCGAACCCGGTCAATTGCTTCACTTAGCTTTGCCTGCAGGGCGCCGGCACGTTCGATGGCCGCCCACTTGGCTTCGCGGTCAGCGGCAGGAATGTCGTAGCGCGGGTCGGCCGCCACACGGATGGTTCCTTTGCCTTCCTTGTCCTTGTACTTCACTGTCACAGTGTAGGTGCCGGGAAGCATCTCGAGGTAGCTGGGCTCGAAGAAGGAAGGCTCTTCGGTATCGCGGCGCGGTTCCTTGAAGGCATCCCGGCGCAGGTTCCACACTGCGCGGTTGACCCCGCGCACCGCCGACCCCTTGAAGCTGCGGATGGTTTTCCCCGACTCATCGGCTACGATGATGTCAACCTGCGGCTTCTTCTCTTCTTTCTTCTCCTCGCCGGCGCCCGGCGCCTGCGCGGCGCGAGCCTGCCGCTCCTGCTCCTTGCGCTCTCGTTCTTTCTCCTCGGTCGGCAGCGGCAGGTCGTCGAAGTTGAGCGAGTAAGTGAGCAGCGCCCCGTAGGGACGGTTCTCACCGCGGTACTCGGTCTGCCCCGGGAAGCGTGAGCCTCCCGTCTGCTTAACCCTATACTGCTGCGCGTCCGGCGGCTGGAACAGGTGCACCGGTTCCTTCAGCACCTCGGCGGTCAGCGAACGCAGCGGACGGATGTCGTCCAGGATGTACAGCGCCCGCCCGTGCGTGGCGACTACCAGGTCGTGCTCGCGCGGGTGCACCGCCAGGTCCATCGCCGAGGCCGTCGGCACTCCGTGTTTCCACTGGAACCAGTTCTTGCCGCCATCCAGGCTGACGTAAAGGCCAAACTCCGTCCCCAGGAACAGCAGATCTTCTTTCACTGGGTCCTGCTCGACAACAAGCGCGTAGCCGCGGATGTCCTTGGTCACCAGGCTCGTCCACGTCTTACCATAGTCGGTCGTCTTGTAAACGTAGGGCGTCCAGTTCGAGCGCCGGTGATCGTCGAAGACGACGAACGCCGTCCCGGCGGCCAGCCGGGAGGCGCGGATGTGGGGAATCCAGGTATTGTCGGGCACGCCCTTGACGTTCTTCTCCACGCTCACCCAACTCTTGCCGCTATCGCGGGTCACGTGCAGCCGCCCGTCGTCGGTCCCCACCCAGAGAACGCCGCGCTCGAGCACGCTGGGCGCGATGCTGATGATGGTGGTGAAGTTCTCCGCCCCGCTGGCGTCAATCGTCAGGCCGCCGCTCCCGTCCTGCTTCTGCCACTCGGGGTTGTTGGTGGTGAGGTCGGGACTCAGCGTCGTCCAGGTGTCGCCGCGGTCGGTGGACTTGTGCACAAACTGGCTGCCGTAGTAGATGGTGCGCGGCTCGAAGGGGTCAAGTGCCAGCGCCGAGTTCCAATTGAAGCGCAGGTTCACGCCGTCGGGCGCCGGAGGGCGGATGTCCTTGCGTTCGCCGGTGCGCACGTTCCAGCGCATCAGGTAGCCTTCCTGGCTCATTGAATAACCGATCCAGGGCTCCTGCGGGTCGCTGATCACATCGAAGCCGTCGCCGAAGCCCACTTCTTCCCAGTGCTGGTTGCGGATGCCCCCGTTCTCCCACACCGTGCTGGGCCCCCACCAGGAGCCGTTGTCCTGCAGGCCGCCCATCACGCGGTAGGGCGTGCTCATGTCCACATTGACGTGGTAGAACTGCGCCAGTGGCAGGTTGGCCACGAACCGCCAGGTCTCGCCGCGGTCGGAGCTGATGCCCACGCCGCCGTCGTTGCCCTCGATGATGAACCGCGGGTCGTGCGGGTTGATCCACATGGCGTGGTGGTCGGGGTGGAGCTTATTGAAGCCGATCAGCGACCGGAAGGTCTTGCCGCTGTCGTCCGACACCGTCACCTGCGAATGCAGGCTGTAGACGCGGTTGGGCCGCTCGGGATCGATGCGGATGTCGGCGTAGTAGAACGGCCGCGGCGCGATGGTCGCTTCTTCGTTCACCTTCTTCCACGTCCAGCCGCCGTCCTCGGAACGCAGCAGCGCGCTCTTCTCCGCCTCCACCAGCGCATAAACGATCTGCGAGTCGCCGCGGAAGAACGCGATGCCCATCCGTCCCAGGTTGCCCGCTGGCAGGCCGTCGTCTTCCGTCCGGCGCTTCCAGTGCGCGCCGCCATCCACGCTGACGTACATCCCCGAGCCCGGCCCGCCGGAGCGGAAGAACCACGGCCAGCGGCGATGCTCCCACATGCCGGCGATGAGCTTGTTGGGGTTGGCGGGGTCCATCGCCAGGTCGCCGCAGCCGGTCTTCTCGTCCACGTACAAGATCTTCTTCCACGTTGCGCCGCCGTCTTCGGTCTTGAAGACACCACGCTCGGGGTTCTCGCCCCAGAGCTTGCCCGGCGCGCACGCGTACGCGACGTTCGGATTCGTGGGGTGCAAGGCAATCCGGTGAATGCGCTCGCTGTCGGCCAATCCCAGGTGCGTCCAGGTGCGTCCGGCATCGAGCGAACGATAGATGCCGTTGCCTACGGAAACGCTGTTGCGCGTATTGCCCTCGCCCGTGCCTGCCCACACAACGTCCGGGTTGGCCTGGAAGATGGCCAGCGCGCCGATAGAGTGCACCGGCTGGTCGTCGAAGATGGGAGTCCAGGTCAGCCCGCCGTTCACCGACTTCCACACGCCGCCGGTGGCGGCGCCGACGTAGAGTATGTTGGGGTCGGCTTCGACCGCCACGATGTCGGCGATGCGGCCGCTCATCCCCGCCGGGCCGATCGACCTCGCCTTCATCCCCGCCAGCAGTTCGGGGTCAACCTGCGCTGCGAGCGAGCCTGCCACTGTCAGCGCTACCAGCAACGCGAGTGTCAGAATTGCGAAACGCCTACGCACTGTCGCCTCCTGGGTTCCGGAATCGGGGGAATCCTGTCGTAGCCCGCTCCCGGTGTCAACTATCGGGAAGTAGAGAGGAGCCGTTGAACCCGCTCATGAGTTTCCTTGAGGGTGGACTGCAGCATCGGCAGCTCGGGGGTACGCGCGGTCGTCTTGCCGGCGTTAATGTCGGCCACCAGTTGCTGGCACAGGTCTTTCGTCCGCCGGACCCGGAACCGCGCCACCGTGGAGGCCATCTCTTCCTTCTTGCCGTGCATCGCCGAGATAATCACCCACAGGGTCAGCCGCACGTGGTCGACCGACTTCTTAAAGTCCTCCAGCACTGGCGCCGGCAAGTCCCCCTCCGCCACTTCCGACAAGCGCTTTTCCAGCTCGTCCAGACTGCTCTTGAGTTGTCGGATTTCCTCCAACAGGGCGCTGCGAGCCATCGTGGCCTCCGGAAAGGGGTGCTTGGGGAAGGCACATCTTAGACCAAAGGCTGGGAAACGGCTAGCGATGAAATCGTGGGGAGAGTGGCTACCGACCTATCGTCCAGGTACGAGCTGCAGGCGATTCATCCACATTGCCGGCGGCGTCGCGGGCGCGAACCCAGAAGGTGTGCGAGCCTGTCCCCAGCCCGGTGTAGACCTTGGGGCTGGTACAAGAAGTGTAGGGGCCGTCGTCCAGCTTGCATTCATAGGTCCGCGGCTGATTGAGATTGTCGGTGGAGGCAAACACCAGCGTTGCGGTGGTGCGAGTCTCGCGCCCTGCCGGCCCGCCCTGAATCTGCGTGTCGGGCGCAATCAGGTCAACGTACCAAAGCACCGACGCCGGCGTGGCGTCCACGTTCCCCTGCTCGTCCTTGGAGCGCACCCGGAACAGGTGCCCCATGCTGGTAAGGTTGGTGTAGGTCTGCGGGCTGGAGCAGGGCACGAAGTTGATGGTATCGAGGCTGCACTCGAAGCTGAGCCGTGCCGGCGGCGTCTCGTCGTCGCTGCCGGTGAACGTGAAGGCCGCGCTCGTCTCGCGGACCGAGCTGTTGTTGGCCGGCCCGGACGTTACCGCAGAGTCGGTCACGCCGCTCCACACGTCCCAGGAATGAGTGGCGGGCGAGGCGTCCACGTTTCCCGCTTGATCGATGGCGCGCACTTCCAGCGTGTGCTTCCCCGCCGCCAGGTTGCCGAATTCGGACCGGCTGGGGCACGCCATCGGAGCCTCGCCATCCACGCGGCACTGGAAGGCGAGCCGGTCGGGCTGGGTGAAGTCGTCGCTGCCGGAGAACTCGAACACGGCGCTCATCGCCGTGGAGCCGGACGGCGCCGAGGCGATGACGGTGTCGGGCGCGGTGTAGTCGGTCCGGATAATGTCCAGCCTCGCCGCGTTCGACAGCCGCGACTCCTCGATCACCGCGTACCCGCACGCGGTATAGAAGCGCACCGTAACTGCATACGCGCCCGGCGCGCCGGCAATGGACCCCGGAATGATGGCTGTAATTTTGGTTCCGCTTTCGATTTCGGCCGGAAGCGCGGCCACTGTGCCCAGGGCCAGGTTCTGGATCTCAACCCGGGCCGGGCAACTGGTGGGATTGATGAACCCCGTGCCGTAAACCGTCAGCGGGGCGATATCGTTGCGCTGCGCGAAGCTGGCAGGCTCGAGGTGGTCAATCCAATGGCCGCCGCGCGCCGGCAGCCCGGCGCCCTGCCCGAAAGCGACCGTGGACGCCAGCAGAAGCGTGGCCAGGCAGCCGCAGGCGTGGAGGCTTGTTCGCTTCATCGCGACAGAAAATAGCATGCCCGCCTGCTGCCAGCAAGGAGTTCAGACTTGCATTCCTCGCCGCCGCCGGGCAAGATAGAGGCTGCCGGAGATGCCCAATAACTTCCAGAGCAACCAACGCCAGGCCGGTGAGGTGACCATCCTCGACCTCGAGGGGAAGCTTCTACACACCGGCGCCGATGAGCTGCGCAACCAGGTGAACCAGCTCCTGGCCGCCAACCGCAAGAAGTTCATCCTCAACCTGGAAAAGCTGACCGCGATTGACAGCACCGGCTTTGGATGTCTCGCCGCCTGCCACTCCAGCATCACTCAGAAGGGCGGCGCGCTGCGGCTGCTCAACCCCACCGGCCACGTCCGCATCGCGCTGGGCTGGACGCGGCTTTCCAACTTCCTCGAAACTCACACCGACGAGCAGGCCGCCCTCGCCAGCCTGTCCTGAACCAACGGTAAGCGCAGTTGGTAGTGACTCATTTTGACAAAATGCGTCACTACCGCGCAGTTCGTTGACTTGCCCCACCTAGGGGCGTAGCATCAGGGTGAAAGGTGGGTTCCCTCCATGAAGCGCCCGGCCAAGTGGTTGCAGGCTTTGGGCAACACCCGCAACGCCGTTTTCGTCGTGGACTCCTCCCAGCGCATCCTCACTTGG
This sequence comes from Acidobacteriota bacterium, assembly GCA_045402975.1. Lineage (GTDB taxonomy): Bacteria > Acidobacteriota > Terriglobia > Acidiferrales > 2-02-FULL-67-57 > JACPRL01. Next base: position 5,247 of record JAXIPK010000029.1, on the reverse strand, counting down.
AACAGGGGTGCGGAGAAACTGCTGGGCTACACGGCCGCCGAGGTGGTGAACCGGCACTGCTACGAGGTGCTCTCGGGCTGCCGGCGCTCCGGCAAGCTGTGGTGTTCCCCCAACTGCACCGTGCAGCGTTCGCTGCGGCGCGGCCATTTGCTGCAGGACTTTGACCTGCTCACCTCGACCAAAGACGGCCATAGCGCCTGCGTGAACGTAACCGTCATCGGACTCCCACTGAAAGACAGCCGGTTGACGGTGCACTTGCTTCGCGACCTGAAGCGCGGTCGGCCAAAACCCGAGGCCGAGCCTCCGCAAACCCCCGCCCACTGGCAGGCCACGCCGTTTTCCGCGCTTACCCGAAGGGAGTTGGAAATCCTAAAGCTGCTGGCCAAGGGGCGCTCGACCGACGAGGTCGCCGAGCGCCTCTACGTCAGCCGGTTCACCGTGCGCAACCACGTGCGCAACATCCTCACCAAGCTGAGCGTGCACAGCCGCACCGGAGCTCTCAGCCTGGCGCTGCGGCGGGGCTTGATCTAGCCCGCAAGGCTCCCTTTCAGTTCGTTTGGCCGCAAAAATGATGCATTTGTGTCATTGACTTCCTGTCGTCCTGGTGGGCAAATGCTTCAATGCAGCAAAGGGAGATGGAGGGTGACATGTTTGCACGCAAGGTAACGATGCAGTTGAAGCCCTACACTGTGGCGGAGTTCACGCGCTTGATGGACATGGAGATCATTCCGTTGCTCCGCAAACAGAAGGGGTTTCTGGATGAGGTGAGCTTCCTGCTCGCGGGCGAAAAGGAAGTGTTCGGAATCAGCTTCTGGGAGCTGAAAGAGCACGCTGACAACTACAACATCAGCGTGTATCCGCAAGTGACCAAACTGTTGGACAAGTACCTCGAAACGCCTCCCAAGGTGGAGACCTTTGAGGTGCTGAATTCGACCTTCCACAAGTTCGTCGCCCGCGTAGCGGCGTAGGTCTCACCACTCCTCAACGTTCGGCGATGAGGGGCGGCCGCTTTCGGTCGCCCTTCTTTTTGTCTCCCGTCGCCGCCAGCCCTTGACGCGGCAGCGAACCGCTTATAGACTGCGCGGCGTTCCAACAAATCTCAATCGAGAGGATTCAATCCATGCAAAGGCAACGTGTGTTGATGGGTTTGCTTGTCGTTACTCTCCTGCTTCTCAGCGTTTCGGTCTATGCCCAGATGAGCCGTCCCTGGCAGGACGGCTCGGTGTGGCAGATTGCGTTCATCCGGGTCAAGCCCGGGATGGACACCGCGTACCTGACCTACCTGACCGGCGACTGGAAGAAGGAACAGGAAGCCATGAAGGCGGAGGGGATGGTTCTCTCCTACAAGGTCATCGTCACCGAAGGCCACACGCCCGGCGACTGGAACATGATGCTGATGACCGAGTTCAAAGACCTGGCCACGATGGAAGCCAATCAGGGCAAGGCCGACGCGCTGGCGCAGCGCACCATCGGCAACGACGAGAAACAGATACAGGGCTACAAAGAGCGGCTGGAAATCCGCGAAGTGATGGGCACCCGGCTGGCGCGGGAAATCATCCTCGCACCCAAGAAGTAGTCGCCGGCTAAAAAGCATTCGGCCCGGGTGAGTTCTCCCGGGCCGAAGTGTTTTTCAAGGCAACCGAACTACTGTTCTGTGACCTGCCAGTGAATCATCCGGGTCATGTTCTCCCGAAATGAGTTCATCTCGGTGACTTCATAGATGGAGGTCCAACGCGCGCGGCGCTGCTCCTCCGTCATCTTTTCCCACGAGTCGCGCAAGGCAGCCTGCACCTTGTCGTGACCCGCCAGGTCGCGCACCACGTACCAGCTCCCACGGCGGTCCTCGCCGTCGGTGGTGATTTCCTCGCGGCCGCGCCCGTAGGCGACGATCGTCCCGTCCGCCATTAGCTTCTCGAAGACAGGCTTGGTGTGCTGGTTCCAGTAGCCGACGTAGGCGTCTCCCTGGCCGCGCTTGACGGCCACGGAGGTCTCATAGAAGTAGGCCTTGTCGAGCTTGGTGGCCTTCGCCTTCTGCCCTTCCACCAGCAGCATGTAGTCGCGGTGCTTGACGATCATGCCGGCAAAGGCGGCAGTGATCTTGGCCTGCTCCGCCTCGCCCCGAGCCTTCTCCGCGGCATCGAAGGCGTCTTGTACCTTCTCAAACGCCGCCATGCTGGTGGCCGCGTGCCAGGTGGAATGGGTGTAGCCCTGGGGATTGTGCAGCGTGGCGGAATCGATTCCGTATTCGTTGATCACGCCGTCAGCCAAAAGCTTCTGGTACACCGGCAGATCATACTTCTCGTAGTCCTTCACGAAAGCGGGCCACATCTCCCGCTTCACGTCCCACAATTCCACACGCACGTACACCCGCGAGTCCTGCGCCAGGGCCGGCAGCGCCAGACCTAGGGTGAACAGAACAAGCAGGGACAGACCGATTACTTGACGTTTCATTCAGGGATTCTCCTCTCCGAGAGTTAAGTTGGGGGAACTATCTAGCCGCGCGCAGCATACTCGATGCCGCGCCAATCAGCAAGCGGTTTCTTGGCCCGGTCGCAGCCCGGCTCCCGGGCGGACGAATTGCCGCTTTTCCGACGCGCGTGCTAGAATCTCAACGGACGGGCGGTTAGCTCAGTGGTAGAGCATCCCGCTTACACCGGGAAGGTCGTCCGTTCGAACCGGACACCGCCCACCACCGTGCAGGCTGTCCGACACCCGCGGGGACGTAGTTCAGCTGGTTAGAACGCTGCCCTGTCACGGCAGAGGTCGCGGGTTCGAGTCCCGTCGTCCCCGCCATTTTCTTGTTCAGAGTCATTGGATTACAGCAGCCCCCTCAACCTCGGTTGCTGCATCTTGGTGCAACTTGGGAACATTTGGGAACAAAATTCCTTCCAGCTTGACCACTGCCGCCCGTTGATCGTCTGTTGGGGCATGTGTGTAGATCTCCAACGTGGTCGTCGAGCGTGAGTGACCAAGCAGTGCCTGCACCACCCTCAGCGGTGTTCCAAGCGAGTGGAGCAGGGTCGAGTGGGTGTGCCTCAAGGCGTGCCAGCCGAAGGGTTTCAGCTTGGCAAGCTGGCAGGCACTTCGCAGCTGTCGCTTGCGTAGGTTGTCGGCGCTTAGAGGTGTTCCGTTGCGCGTTGAGAACACCAGGGCATCGGGTGAAGTATCGAACGTGCGCGCTCGATGCTCTTTGAGGGCCTGGACTGCCGTCGGAGGCAGTGGAACCTCTCGACGGCTGGCGCGTGTCTTTGGAGAGCCAAAGCGCCCCTTGTAACAAATCTCCTCAACGCGCAGCGTGCTGCCTTCCAGGTTCAACCGGCCCCAGCGGAGCCCAAGGATTTCGGCAATCCGCAGGCCGGTGAAGATAGCGAGCAGCGCGATTGTGCGTGCCGGCTCGTCCAGCATGGTTAGTAGGCAGCGCACTTCCTCAGCACTGAGAAACGTCGGCGGGCGCTTCGATGTCCTTTCGGGCATCTTCACACCGCGCGCGGGATTGTCGCTGAGGTAGCCCCAGCTGACGGCGGTGCCGAGGACTTTGCTCAGCAGGTTGCGACACTTGTTGGCGTGCTCCCAGGAGTAGCCCTGCTTCAGCTTCTCCAACAGGAACCGTTGAATCTCCACCCGGCTGATGTCGCACAGCCGTGATTCCCCGAAGCGCGGAAGCAAGTGCTTGCGGAGGACGATGGAGTAGCTTTGCTGCGTTCCGAACTTGAGCGTGGGTAGGCTCGTAGTCTCGAATTGCTCTGTCACGAATGCAGCAAACGTGGTTGTGGACTGCGGAAGCCGCCGTCCCTCATTCAAGGGCCGGAGGCGGGGTTCAAGGAGTTTGCGGGCGTCGCTCTTAGAAAGCTCAGACACAAGCCCGATCACCTCCGAGTGCAGCACCCTTCCAAGGCTGCCATCGGGCCTGAGCACGTCTTCCCTCCAGCGAGCTACCCAGACTTTCCTTCGCTTGCCACGGACAAACAAACAGCCAGTTTGGTATCGGCGGCGAGCCATTCCTTCACCTTCCCTTCCGTTGGCTCGTCCGCCCTTTCCTGCGTCGGCTAGCAGTCTAGTCGCAGTGTCAAGAACCAAGAGGCACCCTGACTCGCTGACGCTCTAGCCAAACCAGCACATCAGATTCTCGAAAGCGCCAGTACTTCCCCAAGCGGAATCCGGGAATGCGGTCAAGCGCTCTCCGGCGTGTGTGCGAGTAAACCCACGAAGGCGGCACCTGCAACAATTCAGCCACCTCCTCGATGGTCAGCAGGCGTTCAGCCCGAACCTGGGGAACTGGCTCAGGGGCCGTCGCACCCTGACTGTCGAAGCCATTACCTTTCACAACGCTTCTCCTAGCGCAGCTTGACTTTTTTCGGTCGTTCGTCCCGCAACCTCACGCCGGCGCGGTCGGGTTCTCAGACCCTTCTTGTCCGCAGGCCCCACCAAAAACACCTGTTTGTCGAACGCTCTGTCAGCTCTCTTCTGCTCCTGAAAACAAGCCCCTTGCCAAGTACGGTTCAGCAGGGTTTTTGGAATGACCGGCATCCGCTTACCTCGCCACCACTGCGCCGGCCTTCTCCTGTCTTGCTTCTGGCAGCTTCTTCCGATCCCATGAATCCACGTGGGCCAGCAACCTCCTAGCCTCGTCACGCGACGGTGCAAGTAAGCCCTCGGTCTCACGGTGTCGCTTGTAGGCCGCGATGAAGTCGCGCCGCATCAAAGCGTAAAGGTCAGTCTCGTAGTTGCAGAATCTCTCCCATCCTCCGAGTGCCGCCAGTGCGTAGCTGGTGGCAGCATCAAGCTCGGGTGCGTAGTGGAACTTCCCGCCCTGAAACACCGGCGTCAGGTCCATGCCCCACTCGGCGCGCCGGCGCTCCAGTCCGCGCCAGGACCGCTCCGCTTCGAGCGTTTCGGCGTCTGCTTCCGGTTTCTCAACGCAGGCACGAATCTCCGCGATGCTGGGGAAGAACTTGCAGCCCTTCAGCGCGCGCTTCATCGCTGCATGAACTTCTTCCGCCGGCAAGTCCTTCAACCCAAGCTCGTAAATCTTCGCCTGGGCTTCAGTGGCTTCCTGCCGGTAGGCTTCCCCATAGATCGTCAGCCACTTCCTGACCGTCCTTGAGAAGCCCGAGTCTTTCGAGATTTCCGCGCGTTCGTTGTTCGGCACGACTTAGCTCCTTCGGTGGTATTTTCGAGAACCAGTTGTGAGCAAAGGCCGCGTGTCGCTTCGGCCTCCGGTGCGGGTGTGCTTCTAGCCAACTCTCC
>JAXIPK010000367.1:0-6588 GCA_045402975.1 Acidobacteriota bacterium | reverse complement strand
GCGCTGGTGGCCGAGCGCAAGGACGTGCGCGTGGTCTTCAAGGACCTGCCGCTCGTCGCCAAGCACGACTGGGCGATGGCGGCGGCGGTAGCCGGGCAGTGCGCCTACCAGCAGTCCAGTGACGGTTTCTGGAAACTTCACGACTACTTCTTCGAGAACCAGGAGCAGCTCACGGCGCAGAACCTCGACGCCAAGCTGGATGCCTTTGCGGGCCGTGCCCGTGCCGGGCTTGACCCCACCGCGTTCCGCGCCTGTCGGCAGCAGAGGGCAACCCAGAACCGGGTTGAGGCTTCGCTGGAGGAAGCATCCGCGATGGGCCTTGCCAACACACCGACGATGTTCATCAATGGTAGGCCGTTGGTGGGGGCGCAGCCGCGGCAGATCATCGAGCGGCTCATCGACTTCGAGGCCAAGCTCCAGAGACAGCTCAAAGAGCAGGGAACACCCAAGCCGTAGGCTTTCCGCAAGTGAGCAGCGCCACGAAGTCGCGCGAGTAGCCCATGACCTCTATTTAACATAATATCTGTTATCGGTAATGATGCGACGGGCACGGAGAAGGCAAATGCCGTGCTCGGTCAGGTTTTCAGCGGTTTTCGGGCCTTCCCTGCTAACGGGGCTTTATGTCGAAGAGATGTACCTGCCAGGGAGCCATGTCAAGAAAGAGGCCGGGTTGGAGCAGAGAATCTCCGTCCCTCTCGTAGGAATCTTCGCCGAGTCGATCGCGGAGGAGAAGTTGGCGGCCGGCGATGCCGGGCAGTTTCAAGGGAACGAAGCACTGACCCTGGCAGTCGCCGAAGTTGACGACAATTACCCGCGCGCCGTGCTGGGGATGAGACCAGCGGTGGGCGAGGAATTGCCCGCAGGTGGGGTTCCCTTCCCAAGCAGGGTGAGCCTCCAGCAGCTTCCAGGTCCCGTGGCGCAGCACTGGGTCCTTGAGCTCGCGCAGCAGGGAATGGTAGAAGGACTGAACATCCTTGTTGACCGGCTCCACCGGGCGCCTGCGAAGCTGCACCGGCACGCGACGGGTGCGACCCTCCAGTTGGCCTTCGTAGAAGAACCGCATTCCGGGAAGCGTGAAAGCGACGACCGCCGCAGCGCGGTGCTTTTCGAGAGGGAACTCGCGGGCGGCGCGGGGCTCGTCGTGGTTTTCGAGAAAGCGCGCCGAACGCACCTGCTCATCCATATTGGCGTGGAGGTGGGCGCGGACGTCGCCGGCGCCGTGGTGGAGCAGCCGGTCGTAGAGCGTCTTGTCGTAGGTGTAGTCGAACCCGAGCGCCTGCAGGCGCGACTCCAGATCCCAGTAGGCTTCGGCAAGAAAAAGGAAGCGCGGATGCTTCTTGCGGACGGCGTCAATTGCCTCGGCCCAGAATTCACCATCGGCCGGCTTCCCTTCCGCCGGCCGGGCGCGGTCGCCCCAGGTGCGGGAGAAAATGTCCTGAAGGTCCAGCATGGCCATATCGCAGCGCACACCGTCGCACTGTTCGGCGACCTCGAGCAGCGTTTTGATCATCGCGGCGCGCAGGCCGGGATGCTGGTAGTTGAGCTGCGCCGTATCTTCCCAGGCGGGAAAGTAGGGGTCGCGGCCGTGGGCCAGGACGCGGCGTCCGCGCGCGGACTCGGCGACGAAGTAGCTGTGCGGGTGGCTCCGCATGTCATCTTCGGTGCCCTGGACGTAGAACTCGGGGTGGCGGTGGACCCAGGGGTGGTCGAGGGCGGTGTGGTTGGGGACGAAATCGAGCAGCAGGCTGATTCCCTGCTCCGCCCATCGCGCGCGGAGGCTCGCGAGCGCCGCGGGGCCGCCGAGTGCGGAGTGGACTTTGTATTCCTGAACCGCGTAGGGCGAGCCGATACTGTCTTCGGGCGAGAGGTCGGCCAGCCCGGCCATCTCCGGATTCGCCAGCACGAACTCGCGCGCCTGCTTTTCGCCCAGCGGCCCCGTCTGCCAGACGCCCATCATCCAGACGAGGTCGAAGCCCAGGTCGGAGATGCCTTTGACGACCGCCGGGGGGATTTGGGCAAGGCTTGTGCCGGTGGATTTCGCCCTCGTACCCCGGCCGGAACGGGCGGACGCCAACTCACCCAGCCACACTCGGGTGTTGATTTCGTAGAGCAGCGGGTGGGCGGTTTCGCTGATTCGCATGGGCGCGGCGGGCATAAGTTTAGCCCGCTTTCGAGCCGGAGTATGGGAAAATCTGCGCCCATCGGGCGGGTAGTAATTTTTCCTGCTTTGGGACGTAGTACTGGGATGAAGAGCGACGAGACCAATGGGATGGAGAACGCGGCTCTGGACGCCCTGGTGCGGCGAGCCCGAGAGGGCAATGCGGAGGCTCTGGGAGACCTCTATCGCCAGCTTCGGCCCCGGGTGTTCGGATTGTGCCGGCATCTGTTGGGCTCGCGCGAGGCGGCCGAAGATGCCGCCAGCGAGGTTTTTCTCAAGGCGCAACGAGCGATGAAAACCTACGACAGCGCGCTTCCCTTCCCCCGCTGGCTGCTGAGCATCGCCGGCCACTACTGCATTGACGTGCTGCGCCGGCGTCGGCTGGAGCAGCGGTTGTTCCATCCGGGCGAGATCGAGTCGGAACAGATCTCCGCCGACCGGCTCTCGCCGCTGGCGGAAGTGATGCAGGCCGAACAGCGCGACCACGTGCGCACCGCCGTGGAGGGCTTGCCGGAGCGCTACCGGTTGCCGCTGGTGCTGCGCTACTACAGCGAGCTGAGCTACGAGCAGATTGCCGGCACGCTGGGCCTCAACCGCAACCACGTGGCCACGCTGATTTTTCGCGCCAAGCAGGAATTGCGCCGCAGCCTCGAACGCCAGGCTGTGGGACTGGCCAAGGAGCCCGTGCAATGAACTGCTTTCCCGAGCTGACCTACTCCGTCTTTGTGGACGGCGAACTCTCGCCCGAGGAGGCGCGCCGCATCGAGGCGCACCTGCTGGCCTGCCCCGGCTGCCGCGCGCAGGTGGAAGCGCTGCGCGCCGAAGGCCGGCTGCTGGCCGGGGTGCTCCAGGAAGCCGAGCCGGAAACAATTGCCGTCCCGGTGGCGCAACCGCAGCGCGTGCATTGGCTCGACCTGGCCTGGACCACGGCGGTGATTCTCGGCGTGGCCGGCAGCGCCCAGGCGGCCTACAACTGGATGAGCGACGTGGAGACGCCGGCCGGGACCGGCTGGCTCAATCCCTTCAACCTGGGTTTGCAGTTGACCCTTTTCTTCAAGAGCGTTTTCTATTTCCTCGATGAAGGAGTGACCATGTTGACTTCCCTGTCCCTGACCATCGCCACGCTGGTGCTGGCCTTCGGCGTGATTGCCGGAGCGGTGGCGCTGGCGCGGCGGCGGCAAATGCCGCATACGCTGCTGATGACGTTGAGCGCGCTCTTTGCGCTGCTATTGGCCGCGGCCCCGGCCTCGGCCATCGATCACCGCTCCAGCAAGAAAGGGTCGGTCGTCATCAAGGCCGACGAGACGCTGGACGACACGCTGGTGGTGCACGCGCAGAAAGTGATTGTGGACGGCACCATCACCGGCAACCTGATTGCCGTCGGCAAGAACATAGAGGTCAATGGGACCGTAAAGGGCGATGTGTTCGCCTTTGCGAGCGGGGTGAACATCCGCGGCCGCGTCGACGGCAACTTGTTTGTGTTTACTCAGGGCTTCAATCTGACCGGGATTGTGGGCCAGAGCATCTACTCGTTCAGCGAAGGGGCCAACGCGGCGCGGGAAGCGCACGTAAGCGGCGACTGGGTGGGCTTTGCCGAAGGCGTGAATCTGGACGGCACCGTGGACCGTGACCTGGTCGCGTTCGGCAAGTCCGTCAACGTGGCGGGGACGGTGAGCCGCAACGTGAGGATGTATACCCAGGAGGCCAATATCGCCGGCGGTGCTAGCGTGGGCGGCAACGTCACTGTGCACACTGAAAAGCAGGAGAATGTGCACGTCGATCCCGGAGCGACAATTGGCGGGAAGGTGGAGACCAAGATCGAGACCAAGAAGCCGCACCGTGGTCTCAGTGCCCCGTTCTACCTCCAGATTACGCTTGGCCTGCTGATTGTCTTCTCCTTGGGCATGCTGCTGCACAAGTTCTATCCCTTCCTCTTCACCGGGCGGCTGGACATTGGGAGTGACGTGGGCCGCGCCGCCGGGCTAGGGTTCATCGGCACGGTGGCGACGCCAGCGGCTGCCGTGGTGTTGTGCGTGATCCTGATTGGTATCGGGGCGTTGGCGGGGACGTTCCTGGTGGCAACGCTAATTCCTGCCCTTGTCCTGTTGTCGTGGATGCTGGCGCTCTACTTGGCGAAGATTTTCGTCGGCGTTCCGATTGGACAACTTATTCTCCGCCGTCCGCCGGGCCAACCCGGGCGGGTGGCGGTGCCGATGCTGATTGGATTGATTATCGTTTACATTGTTACCAACCTGCCTTACATCGGCTGGGCGTTCACGTTCGTCGTCTGGGTGCTGGGCCTGGGCCTGGCTACGCTGGCCGCGTGGCGGCACTACAAACGACCGGCGGCGGCGTGAAACACTAAAGACCGACGACGAAGCGTCCCGATTCCATCGGGACAGGCAGCTTCGTCGCCGCTACCCGCCCTGTGCTATTGCTTGTCTCCGGTTGACGCCCGCGCTATGCTGAAGCTTCGGCCCACCATCCAGACCTGACCTGAGAGGAGACCGCTGTGAAGTATCGGATCGAGAAGGACTCGCTCGGAGAGCGCAAAGTGCCGGCTGAGGTCTACTACGGAATCCAGACGCAGCGCGCGGTCGAGAACTATCCCATCAGCGGCTACCGCGCCCACCCCATCCTGATTCGCTCGATGGGCATGATCAAGAAGGCCGCGGCCCTGGCCAACCAGGAGCTGGGGCTGCTGGATGAGAAGCGCGCCGGGGCGATTGCGCAGGCGGCGGAAGAAGTCATCGCCGGCAAGCTCAACGAGCAGTTTGTGGTGGATGTCTACCAGGCGGGCGCGGGCGTCAGCTTCCATATGAACACCAACGAGGTCATCGCCAACCGCGCCGTTGAGATTCTGGGCGGCAAGCGCGGCGAGTACGAGGTGGTCCATCCCAACGACCACGTCAACTTCGGCCAGTCGACCAACGATGTGATTCCCACCGCGATGCGGCTGGCGAGCATCCTGCTGCTGCACGACTTGATGCCGGAGATGGAGCGACTGAACCGCGCCCTGGCGCGCAAGGGGCAGGAGTTCGACGGCATTTTGAAATCCGGCCGCACGCACATGCAGGACGCGACGCCGATTCGGCTGGGACAGGAGTTCGCGGCCTACGCGGTGGCGATTCTGCGCTGCTACGAGCAGGTGCGGCACGCGCAGGAAGGGCTGCGCGAGCTGGGTCTGGGCGGGACGGCGGTCGGCACCGGAGTCAACACGCACCCGCGGTACCAGGCGATAGCGGTCAAGAAGCTGAGCGAGGTCGCCGGCACGCAGCTCTTCCCCACAAAAGACATGCGGTGGACGATGCAGTCGAACCTGCCCATGGCGGTGGCGTCGAGCGCGCTGCGCAACTACGCGCTGGAGCTGATTCGAATCTCGAACGACCTGCGGTTGCTCTCCAGCGGCCCCAACACCGGCTTCGGGGAAATCAACCTGCCGGCGCTGCAGCCGGGCTCCTCCATCATGCCGGGGAAGATCAACCCGGTGATGCCGGAAAACATCGCCATGATTTCGTTCCAGGCGGTGGGCGCCGACGTGGCGGTGGCGCTGGCGGTGCAGGCCGGGCAGCTTGAGCTCAATGTGATGATGCCTTCGATGGCGTGGAACGTTCTACACGCGGCGGAGATTTTGAAGAACGGCACGCACCAGTTCACCACGTTGTGCGTCGAAGGCATTACCGCCAACAAGGAGACTTGCCAGCGTCACGCCGAGTCCACCGTGTCGCTGGCCACGGCGCTCAACCCCTATATCGGCTACGCCAAGACGGCGGAGATTGTGAAAGAGGCGGTGAAGACCGGGCGGCGCATCACCGAAATTGCGCGGGAGAAAAAGCTGCTGGATGAGAAGACGCTGAAGAAGATTCTCGACGCCCGCCGCATGACCGAGCCGGCCCCGCCGCTGGAAGAAGCGCTCGGCAAGAAGAAGCCCGCCAAGAAAGCCGCCAGTCGGAAGAAACCAGCCGGCAAGAAAAAGCGCTAGGTATTCTCAGCGTCGCTGCGGTGGAGGTTTGTATTACAGACAGCTTGACCGCAGAGGCGCAGAGCACGCAGAGGAAACACAATCACATCAGTCCAACGGTGAAGTAGACGGCGGCCGGTCAATGGGCTGACCGTAGTAAATCACGCCAACTTGGTCGCTATAGAGAGAAAACAAGCAAGGGTCGGTCTTGTCGCGCAGGAGCAGCGAATAAGTCTCGCCGTTGGTCGCGAGCCGAAATTCAAAGCCCGGCAGAATCTCCGACTCGGCTGAGAAGTTCAGCGCCTTAATGGCTTTCATCCCAGTTCCGTTCGGGTCATACCAGCCGCGGACTTCCTCCAAGACGGGAGATGCAGCCAAATCCCTCCAGGTGGCAAACTTTCCTGTCTTGGCGTTATGAGCCATCTGCAAAGTGTTGATGAAACGCACGGCGCCGAGGGCCAGTTGCTTG
>JAXIPK010000344.1:0-2200 GCA_045402975.1 Acidobacteriota bacterium | reverse complement strand
CTTTCTGCTTCGGATTCCTCGGGCTATGGGTGTTGATGATTACCATTGGCACGTTCATCCGCGGCCCGGGTTGGATGTGGTTCTGGCCGGGGCAGACCTGGGACCACAACAAGTTGGTCTTCGAGGTCAACCGCGACATCTACGACGTGGCGCTCTTCAGCTGGATTCCGGGCATTCACTCCTGGCCCGGAAAAATCATCTTCGGCGGGCTGGTGGTGGGCGCCTACTTCGTCGTCGGCGCTTTTCTCGTGCATAAGCTGATGACCCTCAACGAGCACGCGCGCAAGATTCTGAGCCGCATGGGAATAGTCCAGTACCTCACCATTCAGTTTTTCGCCGTCAGCATGCTGGGTTTGCCGGTGAAGATGCTGGCCCGGCTTCTATTCCGGATCAAATACGTCTGGGTCACGCCATGGTTCAACGTCTAGCCCGCCCGGAGGCAGCCGTTGCCTGAGCCCGTCTCGCACCACGACCCCATTACCAGCCGCTCGATGAGCGGGCCCCTGCTCGTCGCGTCCATTCTCCTGCTTGCTTCGCTGGTCTGGGCGCTCTACGACGAGTTCTACGGCCTGCGTCCCTGGAAGGGCTACCAGGAGTACTTCTCCACCGTCTACGCCAAGTACCTGGAAAAGGCAGTTGCGACGCAGTCCGCCAAGGAAGAGCAGGTCACGCAGTCGGCCGAGTTTCAGCGGTTGAGCCAGGAGCTGGAAGAAGCCAAAGCCGCTGCCGCTCCCCAGGAGAAAGCCATCCACGATGAGCTGGCGATAATCGAAAGCCGCCTGGCCGTGCTCACCGACCTCTTCGCCACCGCTCGCGGCCAGGTCAGTGCCCTGCTCTATCAGGCCGAGACCGCCAGCTTCGCCGGCGACCAGCGCCGCAAGGAGCGCATCCTCAAGGATGTCGCCGAGGCCAAGGAAGGTCCTTTTGTCGCCAAGCTCCCCACTCCCGACGGGAAGGGCGAAACCGTCAGCTTCAACTACGACCGGCTGGAGACGGAATACAACACCCTGAAGGAGCGCAAGGCTTTCCTGCTTTCCGACCTGGTGCGGGTCAAGGCGCGCGTCAACGAAGTCGGCGCCCGGATGCAGCAGTACATGGACGAGAATACTTTCGGGCTTTCCACCGCGCAGCTCCGCGGCCTGCTCAACAAGGCCCAGAGGTCCCCGGTCGAGATTCGGCAAATCCACGTCCTGCGCACCGACCTGGTGGACCGCTGCGAATCCTGCCACCTGGGCATGCGCGAGCCGGTCGAGGTTACGCTGGCGGGTTTGCAGGAGGTCGCCACCGACGGCGGCAAAAGCAAGCTCTCCGCCGCGCACGAGAAGTATCTGCGTTCCTTCGTCAGCCATCCCGAGCGCGACTTGTTGCGCATCCACGACCCCGAGCAGTTTGGGTGCTCGCCCTGCCACGGCGGCAACGGCCGCGCCGCCTCCAGCGAGTACAAGGGCCACGGCCGCCACAAGTTTTGGCTCTGGCCGCTCTACTACCGCGAGAATTTCGAGGCCGGCTGCCAGCAGTGTCACTCCCGCGACATGGTGCTCGACCACTCCACCACTCTCAATCACGGCAAGGAACTTTTCCGCCAGAGGGGCTGCATCGGCTGCCACCGCTACGAGGGCTTCGACGACGAGCGCGAGCGCCTGCAAGCCACCCAGATGGGCATCCGTCAGGTCAGCCTGCAGCGCATCCAGTGGGAGCGCGAGATTCAGTCGAGCATTCAGAAGGGCGACACCGCCCAGAGCAACGAGGAGGCTCAACGCTTCTACGCCCGTGCCGAAAACCTCCGCCTGCGCATCAGCGGGCTGGAGGCCAAGGCCGAGCAGTTGCGCCGCGACGCCCGCAGCCTGCTGCGCGAGGATAAGAAGGTCGGGCCCAACCTGAAGGAAATCCGCGCCAAGCTCCGCCCGGAGTGGATCCCGGTGTGGCTGGATAACCCGCACGCCTGGCGGCCTACCACCAAGATGCCCCGCTTCCGCCTGGACGAGCACGACGTCCAGGTCATTTCCGCCTTCCTCTGGCAGAACGCCCTCAAGGCCGACGTGCCCAGGAACCCTCCGGGCAACGCCGCCCGCGGCAAGCAGCTCGCTGGGACGCGCGGCTGCCTGGCCTGCCACTCGATCGGTGAGGGAGACAGCATGACGGGCGGACACTTTGCCGCCAACCTCTCCCGTGTCGGCGAAAAGGACAACTACGACTACCT
>JAXIPK010000219.1:0-6788 GCA_045402975.1 Acidobacteriota bacterium | reverse complement strand
CCACGAAGTCGAACAGCGAGGTGATGTTCGGGTCGGTCTGGGCGTTGTCGTTGCGGAACAGACCTTCGTAGTTGCCTTCCAAGGTGGCGATGCGCCAGTTGGCCAGCAACTGCCAGTTCTTGGTGAAGCGCTTCTCGATGGTGAGCTCGAAGGCCCGGTAGGTGCGCGACACATCCGGGAAGCCGTCCGGCAGCCCGTCGCCGTCGAAGTCCGGCGTGGCCGAGCTAGCCAGGTAGCCGGTCAACAGGTCGTCCGGGGTACCGAATATGCCATCGTCGCCGGGGTCGTAAGCCACTTGCGTCCCCAGGCAGCCCAGCGCGAAGGTCGGCGAGTTCGTGTCCTGGTCTTCCTGCGTCGGGTCCTCGGTCGGGTCGATGCACAGCGTGTTATTGAAAACATCGATGCTCGAGCTCGGGTTGCCGAGCAGGTAGACCTGATTGAAAGTGTCGAACGTCGTGCAGGCCGGCGGGTCCACGCAGCCGACGCCGGTGTTGAAGGCGCCGACCGTAATCCCCGAGATGTCCTCCACGATGCGCTTGATGCGACGGTCGATGTAGCGGCCGCCGACGATTACGCCACCGTTGAACTCGTGCTCCATACCGATGACGTATTCATCCTGCATCTGGTTCTTGGTGCCAGGGACGAAGTCCGTCACGCCGCCGGCAAACCCGCCCTGCGAGAGGAAGTGAGCCGAGTCCAGCAGCCAGTTGTCCGGATTGTGCAGGCAGTCCTGCAGGCTGGCGCCCGGCGCGCAACCCACCGTCGAGCCGCCCAGGTTGTTGTTGAACGCCGCGTCCGCCGAGCCGGGGTTGGAGATGGCCCAGAACGAGCCGATGTACGACAGCTCGTTCGAGAGCGAGCGTACCGCCAAATCCTGCGGCACCTTCTCGAAGAAGCGGCCGTAGTTGAAGAAGATCTTGGTGCGCCGACGACCGGTCGGGTCAATGATGATGCCGGCGCGCGGGGCCCAGTTCCCGGCGAAGACGTAGTGCTTGCCTTCGCCAAAGAAGCCTTCGCCGGCGATCTTCTGCTGTTCCCAGCGCAGCCCGAGCTTCAAAGTGATGTACTTGTTGATGGACCAGGCATCCTGCGCGTAGATGGCGCCGTATTTGGTGGTGGTGTTGCCGATGTTACCACCATACGCACCGCGGATCTGCTGGAAGCGGTAGCCCGAGGGGCCGCCCACGCGCAAGCGCAGCGAAGCGCCGAACACCGGCTGATTGCAGCCGTCGATGGCATCGGTGGTTGACCCGTTGTCGTCCACGTCCGTCAGGTCGACGCACGGATTGTTCCAGTCCGGACCGCTCCGCTCGTGGAACCAGGAGTAGTCAATGTCCTCGTACTGGAAGCCGTAATCCACTTGGTGGCTGCCCAGCACGCGGAAGGTGTTGGTGCCGTTCACCGCCCACTGGTAGTTGTCGGCGTCGTTGTTCTCGAAGAAGCCGATGCCGCCTACCTGGTTGATGCCGCGGCTGGTGGCCGGGGTCGGCAAGCCGTCGCCGACGGGGTTGATGCCGCCGACCGTGGCTTCCGTCCGGTCTTCCACCTGGAACACATCAGGGAAGTCGGCCTCGGTGAACTCATTGTGCGCCCAGCTCCAGCTGGCGTTCATCAGCCAGGTCGGACGGACCACACCGTTGTAGCGCACGGTCAGGTTGCGCGAGCCGTAGTCCAGCGAGCTAACCGACCGCTCGGGGAAGTCGCTCTGCAACGTGCCGCCGTTGAACCCGCGCCCCGCCACCTGGCGGTTCGGGCCCAGCGGTTGCGTGGCCGGGTCGCCGAACAGCGAGAACTCCAACTGGTGGTTCTGGTTCGCGGTCAGGTTCCCGTTGACCTTGACGGAATAGTTGTGGATGCGCGTGCGGATTTCCTCCGTGCCCAGCGAAAGGGCGCGGAAGTTGTCCGGAGCGCGGTCAAAGCTGCGGCCCAGCACGTAGTCATACCCGCCATACCAGAACAGGCGATCCTTGATGGCGTAGCCACCCACTTCGCCGCCGAAGTCGTAGTTGGCCACCCCGATGGTCTCCTGGCCGGTGTTGAAGCGCAGGTCATTGGGCTGCCGGCGGGAGGTTTCCAGCCAGTCCGGCGCGAAATAGGCATACGCGCCGCCGTGGTACTCGTTGCCGCCCGACTTGGTGATCAGGTTGACTATGCCGCCCAGCGCCTGTCCGTACTGCGCCTCGAAGCCCGAGGTCTTCACCTGGACTTCCTTGACGAAGTCGAACTGCACCCCGCTGCCCAGCGACCCGTACACGTTCGAATAGGTGCCGATGGCGCCGTACCCGCTGTTGGTGATGTTGACGCCATTGACGATGTAGAGGTTCTCAAACCCGGTCGCGCCCGAAATCGAGGGGTTGGCGCGCCCTACGCCCAGGCTGTCGTTCGCGCCCGGCGCCAGGTAGAGAACTTCGCTAATGTTCCGCCCCACCGGGGCGTTGTAGAAGATGGTCGCCGGAATGTTGGCGCCCACTGTGGTGGTGGACATATCCACGCCGCTGCCCGTGCTGGACACTTCAACAATCTCTGTCACCGCTCCGGGCTCCAGCTTGAAGCTGACCGTGGCGCGTTCATTCAGGCCCACCCGAACGTCTTTCAGGGATGCAGCCTTGAACCCCGACGCCTCGACCTTAATCTGGTACGTGCCCGGCTCCAAGCCGAGAATCAGGAACGTCCCATCCCCCTCAGACGTCACTTCGCGTGACCCGAAGGAAGACGTGACCGTTACCTTGGCTCCCGGCACTACCGCGCCGGTGGCATCCTCCACCGTGCCGTGAATCGAGCCCTTCGATACCGATTGGGCCCAGACGGTGGTGGGAACGGCCAATGCCAGGACAACAAACAACAGACCTACGTATCGTGCTTTCTTCATCCTATCTGCCTCCTGTGGCAAACAATGACAAACACCCAACACTTCATTATGCACTCCCGTAGCCAAACCGAAACGTAAGCCAAATGTGAATCTAAGTGTATTATTTTTAACAATTTAACTGGATGAAACGAGTGACCTTTGGATAAGGCCTCGGGGCACGGATACGGATTTCAATACGGCTAGTACGGTGGCCTACTGAAAACGGTATATGACTGAATCTGCTATTTTTGTTCTGTTTTTGGGATGTTTTTCTGTTCAGTCAAGCGCTTACTTCTCTCTCGCGCTTGCCGCGCCAGGTCGGGCTCGCCGACCCGGTCATAGAGCTTGGCCAGCTCATCGAACATCTCCGGCGTCGGGTCAAGCACGGCGACGGCTTCCTCGGTCTTCTGGATGGCCCCGTTGAGCTGCCCGGTCTTCTCCAGGCTCGCCACCAGCCTGCGAACCGTGTCCCAGTCTGTCGTCTTGGTGATGGTTACCGACTGCAAGACCTCGGTCACCTTGTCGTAGGCGCCGCGGTTGTAGTACAGCGCCGCCAGCTGCACGCGCACCGACTGGTCCTGCTCGTTGCGCTGCAGCGCGTTTTCAAAGAACTTCCCGGCCTCCTCGTCGCGCTTCTGGGCCAGCGCGCACAACCCGCGGCGGAAGTCATTGGCGCCGTTGGTCTCATCGCGCTGGAAGTCCGCCGAGGTCACGACGTTCGAGCTCGGCTGCGGATTCTGCACCAGCTTGAACGCCAGCGCCGTCGCCGCCGTCTGATGCGTCGCCGGATCCGTCACCTTCACCGCCAGCCGCAGCGAGCCTTGCGTCAAGTCGGCCAGCGGAATGGATTTGCCCACCAGCAGCGATCCGAAGCGGTCAATGCGGCTCCACTCCAGTGTGTCCTGCACCACGATAGGCTCCATCCCGCGGTCCAGCCGCCCCACCGTGTACTCCACCTTGAGTGGCGGCGCTCCTTCCGGTGCCGCCGGCGCATAAACAGGAAAGAGAACGCTGACCGCCGCCTGCGCCCCAGCCGCCAGCTCCGTCCGCCCCAGCAGGTTGCAGCGGTTGCCGCCGAAGTTGAAGGGCTCGTTCGGGTCGCGCCCCGCCAGGCAGCGCTGCACCAGCGCCGGCTGCCCCACCGCCAGGTCAGTCCCATTGGTCGGCTCGACGCGCACGGTAGCCACGCCGCGGTAGAAGACGTGGTCGAGCTTGTTCAGCAGAGTGAACTCGAGCTGATAGTCGCCCGGCACCACCGGGATGCGGTCGTCGAAGTGGAACTGCTGCGCCCGCGCGATCTCGTAGGTCGCTTCGTCGTAGGTGGCGCTCGCCTCCCGCGTCACCTGATAGATTTCCTTCTTCTCCGCGTTCAGCACCCGCACCTGCGCTTCGACGCTGGCGTAGTACTTGTTGTCTCGCTGGCCCATGGAGAAGTTCTGCGGCTCGGGAATCTGCAGCGAGTAGTGGAGCACCGCCTGCCCGGCCGCGTCGCGCAGCGGGAACACCACCGCCTCCAGCGCCGGCACGTCGAAGGTAATCTTCACCCGGACCTGCTCGCGCAGCCGGCCCCGCTCCGCGATGCGCTGCTTGTGGAACTTGTCGTTCGCCAGGTTGATGATCTTCATCAGCATCCCGTCCGAAGTCATCGTCGGCGCGCCCACCTCCGCCGGCTCGCTGGGGATGAGCGTCAGGCTGGCCCGCGCCAGCTCGTAGTTGTATTGCAGCAGCCGCTGGTAGGCGCCCCGCGGGTTGTTCTCGGTCCCCGAGGTCCGCACCAGCTTGCTCGGCCCGTCCACGTACGGGCTGTAGAGCTTGTAGTCGCCGATGTCGTTGCGGATGTAGAACATCACGTAAAAGAAGGGCGGAAGCGACGGCTCGTCGTTCGAGTAAAACCAGAGCTCCGACGGGTAGGTGTCGCCGCCGCCTGCATGATGGGCCACCGTCTTGGGCTTGCCGAGGATGATGTAAATCTTGCCGCGGTCCGTGCGCCAGCCGTCGCTCGCCCCCACCTCGGAGTAGTACATGTTGGCCCACTGGATCCGAGCGTAGTGCTCGTTCTTGTACTCGTTCTCCTCCGTCCCCGGAGTCGGGTCGCGGATGTCCCAGAACCGCCGGATGAACTTCTCCCGGTCGTCATCGGTGGTCAGCGACTTGAAGACCTTCTTCTCGTCGTCGGAAATGATGTAGACCGCATCCTCTTCCAGCCACTTCTTGTGCTGGGGAGAAAGCGGAGTCTTGTCCGCCGCCGCCAGCGCCGTCGCCAGCAGTCCGGCCACCACCATGGCCAAAAAGTTTTCGCGGAATCTCAGTCTCAACATCCGGTGTCCTGTCCCTGGACTATTTACTGTAGCACAGCCCTTCCGCTTTCAGGCAAGGGCGCGAGGGCGGGCCTGCCTGCCGCAGGCAGGATTTGCTTTTCTACTTTTCTAAACGCGCCTTCAAGTTCACCTCGCTGCCGGCCAGCACGCGCACTTCGCGCTGCCATTCCTGATACCCCGGCAGCTTGACCACAACCTTGTACGTCCCCGCCGGCAGCTCCAGCGTCGTCGGCGTCGAGCCAACGAACGTCCCTTCTAGATAAATGTCCCCCGCATCCGGCTCCGAGCTGATGCTGACGCGCGCCGGCGGCTGCCCGCTGCGGTCCACCTCGGCCAGCTTGCCGTTCTCCAGCACCACCACCATCCCCGCATAGGTCAGCCAGGTGCGCGCTCCGAAGCTGGCCTCGCGCCGCGGCGCCCCCAGCGCCTTCACGACTTCCTCGCGGGTCATCCCCGGCTTCAAGTCGGCCGGCGCCACCGGCGGCGCTTCCGCCACCGGCTCGAGCGGAGCGCCGGCGCGGCCCGCCTGCGGCAGCAGCCACTGATCAATCACCTGCTGAATCCGGTCGACCTTGCCCTGCTCGACGTCGGCGGCCGGAAAGAAAAAGCTCATCGCCAGCCAGATGCGCCCCTGGCCCGCCAGGCGCGTCGTCATCAACCCCAGCGTTACAACATCGCGCCCCACGTGCACGCTGTGGACGTAGAGCGGCTCGCCCGCCGGCAGCTCGGCCTCGCCCTTGCCCCGATAAATCTCCGCCTTGCCGTCGCGAATCCCGTAGGAGGCCGGCAGCTCGCGGGCGTACGAGCCCGCCAGCCCGGCCCGCCGCAGCACCAGCACCTCGCCCGCCCGCTGAATCGAAGTCCGGTCGCCCTTGAAGCCCATCATCCCCGGCCCAATGAGGGTCACCTTGTAGCGGCTCTCCAGCACCTGCTGCATCGCCTCTTGCGGCGTCGCCTGCCCCTGCGCCACCGGCGCGCAGATGGCCGCGACAGCAAACACCAACACAATTCGAATAAACGTTTTCATGCCGCGAGCCTACTCCCCCTCCCGCGATCGGGTCAACTCAGCCCCGCTGCACGCGGTTGTGCTTGTGTAGGGCGGCAGCTTGCCTGCCGCCGTCTTGCGTCTCGTCACAGGCCACTGGTCGCCGGCCAGTGGTCGCTCTTACGCGCGTCCGCTCCTTGCCAATCACGGCTTCAGTCCCTAGAGATGAACATGTACGCAACATCATCTCTGCGCGCCTGCCTGCCCGCCGTAGCTTCAGCGTAGGCGGGTAGCTCAGTGGATAGAATGGTTTGGCTGGCTTGTCCAGAGTCCCGCAAAGCGGGACGAAGGGCTTGTCCTGCTTGCCCTGAGCGTGGTCGAAGGGAGGGCGGAGCCCGAAGGGTCTCCGGAACCAATCCCCATCGCCTTGACCGACTCGCCGTGCGAGAATAGACTGAATCTGTCGCGCGCCTGTAGCTCAGCGGATAGAGCGCTGGTCTCCGGAACCAGAGGTCGGAGGTTCGAATCCTCTCAGGCGCGCCACTCGTTTCAGCGACTTAGTCTCCACCTCATGAGAGCGACCCGAACTACTCCAGCTTGGGCATCGCGTAGGCGGGATTGTTGGGCTCGAGTTCGT
>JAXIPK010000172.1:0-6842 GCA_045402975.1 Acidobacteriota bacterium | reverse complement strand
CCGCCGGCAAGGCGTTGCCCTCACGCCGCCGCCGAGCGACCACCTGCGCTGGCTCGGCATCGATGCTGCGGCGGTACGCGAAGGAGCTCCCGAAGCTCCGCGACCCGAATGGGCCAAGCACCTGCCTCCCATCGAGCAATCCGAGCCCTCGCCCTGGGGCCAATGGGGCGGGCAAACCACTCTTGCTGAGCTGCGCGAGCTCGGCGTCCTGCCCGAAGCGCTGCTCAACTTCCTGGCCCTTCAAGGCTGGACTCCGCCCGCTGACGGCGAGAAACCCCGCGAGATTTTTTCGCGAGACGAACTGCTGGCGCTGTGGTCGCCGGAAGCCATCCGCATCGCGCCGCTGCGCTTCGACTTTGAGCTTCTCCGCCGCATCAACCACCACTGGCTCCAGCAGGCCGACCTCGATCGCCTGCTCGAGCTGGCCCTGCCGTACTTTCACCGCGTCGGCTGGCTGCCCGAGCCCGTGCCCGAGCTGGTGCGGCGCTGGCTGCGCGACGTCATTCGCGCCGTGCTGCCCGGCCTCGACTTCCTTTCGCTCCTCCCGCCGCGCACCCGGCTGGTCTTTGACTACCACGCCGAGGGCTGGATGCGCCTGCCTGAAAGCCGCGAGGCGCTGGAGCGCGAAGGCGCCCGCGCCGTCATCCGCGCTTTCGGCCTGCGCGCGCTGGAGAACGGCTGGATGACGGTAGAGCGCTTCAACAAGATCCTCGAAGAGGTCAAGCGCGAAACCTTCGCCACCGGCCGCAACCTCGTCCAGCCCATCCGCGTCATGCTCACCGGGTTGCCCTTCGGGCCTGACCTCGACGACCTGATTCCCATCCTCGAGCGCGGCGCCGAGCTCCCGCTGCCGGTGCGCGTCAAGAGCTGCCGCGAGCGCGTGCTCGAGTTTTGCTCGATCTTCAACTAGGACGATGGCGATACTTTACGGCATCCACTCCATCGAGCAGGCCCTCGCCGCCCGCCGCCCGCTGGAGCGACTGCTGGTGGCGCGAGACTTCGGCCACGGCCGCGCCCAGAAACTGGTCGACGCCGCCCGCGCCGCCGGCGTCCCGGTGCGCTTCGTGCAGCGCGAAGAGCTCGACCGCCAGACCGGTACGCGCTCCCACCAGGGCGTCGCCGCCTTCGCGGGCGCCAAGCACTACGCCGACCTGGAAGACCTATTGGCGGCGGCTCGCTCGCCGGCATTGTTCGTTCTGCTGGACGGCATCGAGGACCCTCACAACCTTGGCGCCATTCTCCGCACCGCCTACTGCGCCGGCGCCGATGGCGCCGTGCTCCCCGAGCGCCGCGCCGCCGGCATTACTGCCACCGTCGAGAAAGCCTCGGCGGGCGCCAGCGAGCACCTCATGGTGGCGCGCGTAACCAACCTGAACCGCGCCCTCGAGCAAGTGAAAAAGGCCGGCGTGTGGCTCGTGGGTCTCGACGAGCGCGCCCAGAAATCTTTCACCGAAGTTGACCTCACCGGCCCCATCGGCCTCGTGCTGGGCGGCGAAGGCCAGGGCCTGCACCAGCAGGTGCGCGCCAAGTGCGACTTCCTGGTGTCAATCCCCACTGCCGGCGCCATCCGTTCGCTCAACGTTTCCGTGGCCGCCGGCGTGGTGCTCTATGAAGTCGTCCGCCAGCGCCGCTCCAAAGGCATCCCGCGATGAAGCCGGAGCCCAAGCGCATTGTCGTCCTCGGCGGCGGCTTCGGCGGGTTGGAAGCGGTCATCGAACTGGAGCGCCGCCTCCGCGGCCGCCCGGATGTCGAGCTCTGGCTGGTCAGCGAAAACAATTTCTTCATGTTCACCCCGCTTCTCCCCCAGGTCGTCTCCTCCTACATCGAGCCGCGCCACATCATCCAGAGCATCCGCGACATCCGCCGCCGGCGCCGCTTCCGTTTCTTGCGGGCGCGCGCCGTTGGCCTCGACCTTGCCCATCGCCGCCTGCGAACCTCGGCCCGCGAGCTCTCCTACGACTATCTGGTTCTGGCGCTCGGCAGCGTCCCCAACTATTTCGGCATCGAGGGCGTGGAGCACTGCTTCCCGCTCTTCACCCTCGAAGACGCCGTCGTGCTCCGCGATCACGTGCTCGACCTCTTTGAGCACGCCGACCACGAGCCCGACCCTGAGCGCCGCCGACACCTGCTGCGCATCGCCGTCGTGGGCGGCGGGTACACTGGGGTCGAAGTCATCACCGAGCTGCACGACCTCATCTTCCGGCATCTCGTCCCGCGCTGCCGCGGCCTTCACGCCGCCGACGCGTCGCTGGTATTGCTCGAAGCCACCGCGCAGGTTCTGACCGGCGTCGACCCCACGCTGGCCGCCCGCGCCCGCCGCAAGATGGAGCGCAAGGGCATTGCTTTGCGCACTCAGGCCCGGGTCGCGCGCGTCGCCCCCGGCCGCGTTGAGCTGGCCACCGGCGAGAAGATTGACGCCGGGCTGGTCATCTGGACCGCCGGCGTGCGGGCCAACCCGCTCACTGAGCTGCTGCCGGCTGAAAAAAACCGCGTCGGGCGCGTGCTGGTGACGCCCGAGCTGCAGCTCCTTCATCATCCCGAAGTCTTCGCCATCGGCGACAACGCCCTGGTCGACAAGGCGCCCCTCGAGCAGACCCTTCAGGTGGCGCCGGTGGCGCTCGAGCAGGCCCACACCGCTGCGGGGAACATCGTTCGCGCGCTCGACGGAAAGCTCCTCCAGCGTTTCGAGTTCAAGGTCCAGGGCATGCTGGTCTCGCTCGGCATGAACGACGCCGTGGTGAACTTTATGGGCCTCAAGTTTTCCGGCTATCTCGCCTGGCTGTTCTGGAACGCGGTGCACCTGCTGAAGCTCGTCGGCTTGAAGAAGCAGTTGCAGGTGGCGCTCGATTGGAGCCTGGCCACGCTCTTCCCGCGCGACATCTCCATCATCCGCACTCCGCGCCGCTGCCGCTTCTGCCACGACGCCGGACACGCGCACCCTCCTGATGCTCATTGATGAGGCTCTGCCCGCCTGCGACGTGGCGGCGCGCTACTCGACCGATATCAATGCTCCTCTCGAGCGCGTCTATGACGCAGTTCAGTATGTCGACCTGGCTCAGTCCACCATTACGCGCTGGCTGCTCGCCCTTCGCGGTCTGGCGCGGCCGTCCCGCAAGACCACGCTGACGCTCGCTGACGTCATCGCAGGTGGCTTCATCCCCCTGGGCGAAGACCGCCCGCGAGAGATTCTGCTTGGTCTGGTAGGAAAGTTCTGGACGCCCACGGGCTGCGTTCAACGCCTCGACGCTGGCGGCTTCCGCAGTTTCGCGCAGCCCGGCTTCGCAAAAGCTGTCTGGAATTTTTCTCTGCGGGAGAAGCGCGAAGGCGTCACCGAGCTGGCGACGGAAACCAGGGTCTTGTGTCTCGATGCGCAGAGCCGCCGCCGCTTTCGCCTCTACTGGCTCTTCGTCGGCCCTTTCAGCGGCTGGCTGCGCAGGGAAGCCCTGCGCTTGGTGAAGAAAGAAGCAGAAGGGTAGCCCTGCACGGCCGCAGGGGCCGCCTATTCTTCGATGACTTGGCCGGTGAACTCAACCTCGATGCCGCGCCGCACCGATTGCGAGACCGGGCAGTGCTGTTCGTGGATCTCCAGCGCCCGCTCGGCGGCGTCTCTCTTGCCCTTCGGCACCTTGACGGTGTAGCTCACCCGGATGCGGGTGATGCGCGGCTTGCCCTCCACCGACTCAACGAACCCTTCCACGTCCGCGGTCAGTTTGTCCTGACTCGGAATCTGCCTCGCCTCTAGCATCCCGGCTAGAGTGCCGGTCATTCACCCCGCCACCGCGCCCACCACGTAGTCCAGGGTCGAGGGGACGTCGCGCTCCGGCTCCATCCGGTAGAAGTGCTTGATGCCGCCGTGCACGCCGAACTCAATCGGCTCCTTGAAGCCCTCCAGGTAGGCGCGGCGCAGCGGCCGCTTGTCCTGCACGATGTGGAACCGCGACAGATGAATCAGCTCCGACATGGCTTCCTCCGCTTACTCGCTCGAGCGTTCCAGCGCTTCGACCAGTTTCTCCAGGCAAACCTCGGGGTTGCTTTCGCGCGCCAGGATTTCCGCCAGCTCGCGCAGCGTTGCCGCCTCCGGACGCGACTCCTCGTCCTCCCACTCCTGAATCCACCCCAGCACGTTCTGCAGCAGCGCGGTTTCCGCGTCGGTGGGCGTCGCCTCCGGCGCAAACGCCTCCGTCTGCCAGAGGCTGAAGCACCAGAGGTCAAGCTCGCCGTAGGACGATTCCCCGGCGGCGAATTGCTCCAGGCGGCGGATGAACGCCAGCCGCCCGGCCGGCGGTCGCAGCTTGAACTCGCCTTCGGCCAGCCGCGTCAGGACTTCTTCGGCGGGGTCGGCGCCGGCCGGCAGCAGCGTCGCCACGCGCTCCAGCAGCTCCGGCGCGTCAATGCGCGCGTCGACAAACTCTTCCAGCAGCGCCCGCCAGCGGTCTTGCTGCGTTGAATTCATCGCGCCTTACTTGTCGTATTGCAGCAAAGAAAAGACGTCGACGTCCTTGAGCTTCTCGCGGCCTTTCAAGAAAGTGAGCTCGATGGCGAAGCCGCAACCCACCACGTCGCCGCCCAGCTTCCGCACCAGTCGCACTGCCGCCGCGGCGGTCCCGCCGGTGGCCAGCAGGTCGTCGCAAATCAATACCCGCTGCCCCTTGCGGATGGCGTCCATGTGGATCTCCACCGAGTCGCTGCCGTACTCGAGCAGGTACGTCTCCGTCGCCTTAGCCGCCGGCAGCTTGTTCGGCTTGCGGATGGGTACGAACCCTGCGCCCAGCCGGTAGGCCAGCGCCGGGCCAAAGATGAACCCGCGCGCCTCGATCCCCGCCACAACATCCACCGGATGCGTGTCGTAGTGGTTGTGCAGGCTGTCGATGAGCACCCGGAAGCCTTGCGGGTCTTTGAGCAGCGTGGTGATGTCATAAAAAAGAATGCCCGGCTTGGGCCAGTCGGGGACTTCTCGGATCAGCTTCTTCAGCTCGTTGTGCTTCACCCCCACCCTCCTTCGAATTCAATGGTGAAATGATTCCGGTAACGTTCCATCAGCGGCGCCTCCTCTTCCTGCACTCGCTGCACGTGCGCCGAGCGCGGGCCGACCTCCAAGCGGCGCTTGAACTCGGCGAGTTTCTCCGGCTCGCCGATGGCGTAAACTTCCACCCGGCCGTCGCGCCGGTTCCTGACGTAACCGCCCAGCCCCAGTTGTCCCGCCGCCCGCTCCACAAAAAAGCGAAAGCCCACGCCTTGCACCATCCCTTCCACAATGTACTGCCGCGCCTGCTCCATCACGCAAGGCTCGGATTCTACTGGACGGACGCAGTGGCTTCAAGCCAGCCGCGACGCGCGGCTTTCTGCTACAATCGAAGTCGAATCGGGGCGTGGCTCAGCCTGGTAGAGCGCACGGTTCGGGACCGTGAGGTCCTGGGTTCAAATCCCAGCGCCCCGACCATTCCCCTCAATCACTCGGGCGTGATGGCGAAGCGGTTCAGCTCTTCGAACCAGCGCGCCAGGTCGGCCAGCGCCGCCGCGTCGGTGCGGTCGGTGTGCAGCGGCGTAATCGAGATGCTGCCCGAGCGGATGGCCGCGTAGTCGGTGCCCGCCTCGATGCGCGACAAATCCACCTGTTCGTGAATCCAGTAGTAGTTGCGCCCCCGCGGGTCGATGTTCTCGACTAGGATGTTCTTCGAGATTTTCTGCGACTGCCGCGTCAGCCGCACCCCGTTGCGCCACGGCCAGGGCACGTTGACGTTGAGCACCAGCCCCGGCGGCAGCGGGTCGCGAAAGATTTTCTCCGACAGGCGCACCGAAAACGCCGCCGCCACCTCGTAATCGATTTGGCCGCGGCTGGCTACCGAGACAGCGAAGGCCGGGATGCGGTTGAGCACCGCCTCAAACGCCGCCGCCAGCGTGCCGGAGTAGAAGACGTTTTCGCCCATGTTGCCGCCGCGGTTGATGCCGGAGATGACCAGGTCGGGCTCGGTGGGCAGCAGCTTGTTGAGCGCCATGATGACCGCGTCGGCAGGCGTGCCTTCGACCGCGAACTTGCGCTCGCTCAGCTTCTCGCAGCGCACCGGGCGCTGCAGCGAGATGGCGTGGCTGGAGGCGCTCATCTCCGTCACCGGCGCCACCACCCAGATCACGGCCGAAAGCTCCTGCAGCGCTTCTTCCAGCGCCCGCAGGCCCTCGGCGTTCACGCCGTCGTCATTGGTGAGCAGGATGTTTTTCAGCGCCATTTAGGGACACTCAACGGTCGGCCTTGGCGGACGATTCATTCGCCAGCCGGTTCGGCCAATCTTTTCTTCGCACCTTCCAGTTCAGGCCGTTCATTCCCATCCGCGATTTTTACGAGCTGCGAGTAGTATTCGCGCGCCGTGCCTGCATCGTCGAGTGAGTAGGCGGCGGACCCAGCGCCATACAATGCATTGAAACGGTTGGGGTGGCTCGCCAAGACGGTGGAATAAGCTTCAAGAGCTTCCTTATCCTTGCCATCGAGCAAAAGCATGTCGCCGACCATCTCGCGAATAGGTTTAAACACGGCAGCGCTTCCTCCGAGCCGTTCCTGCATGTCAGCCGACTCGCGAATGAGCCTTAGCCCCTCTTCCCGATTGCCGGATGCATGGGCAATCCAGGCGGCAACCGCCAACCGGAAGGATTCTCCCAGGCCGTCGGTGCCGCCGTGGTGTGAATGTCTTGCCTCCGAGTCGCGCATTTTTGCCAGCTGCGCTTCGGCGGCTTTCGCCGTCTCTAAATCATTGGTCCGCGCAGCCCCGACGCCTTTCACCATCCACATGAATCCTGGATCAAAACCGTAGGGGGCGGCATCGAACTGGATATCTTTCGCCCGCGCCCAG
>JAXIPK010000058.1:0-4452 GCA_045402975.1 Acidobacteriota bacterium | reverse complement strand
GGGACCCGGATCATCTGTTTGCAAAAGAGTTGGGCCGCACGCTGGATGCGGACCCAGAGCACCCGCGCCCACGCTGCTGCGAGGACGGCGGCATTCTGTGGGACTTGGTGGCCGTGTACCCACCCAACGTGCGCTGGGAGGAAACGCTTCCACGCGCTGTCCTACTCGATGGCCCCGTCTGGAAAGTGGACCAACTGGCCGGGGCTCTAGAAAAGCAATGACCAAGAAGGTCATCCTCTACAGCCAGCCGGGGTGACTGTTCTGCGAAAAGGTGAAGGAGTTTCTTTCACGCCACAGAATTGAATTCACCGAGCGCAACATCGCCAGCGATGCCACAGCGCTGGCCGAACTCGAGCGCCTCGGCTACCTGACCACGCCCGTCACGCTCATCGGTGAGGATGTGGTGGTCGGCTTCGACGCTGTCCGGCTACAATCCCTCCTCGGAATCCATTCCGCTGACTGAGGATGTGAGCCATGCGATTCGTGATGCTGATCGGGCTGCTGCTGCTGTGCGCTTTCTTTGAGAACCTGGGCGACGCCGGGGGCTACCTGGCGAAGACCACGCGCAGCCAGTTGTTGCTGGCGGTGGGCGCGATGGCGGTTTATGGCGCGCTGGCGGTGGCCATCTCGAAGACCGGCTGGTCGTTCACGCACGCCTTTCCGCTCTACTACATCTTTGCCTACAAGCTGATGTCGTGGGGCTTCGCGGCCTACATTGACGGCTACCGCATCACGCGCTGGGACATCGCCGGGGGTGTGCTGATGCTGATGGGTCTGGCGACCACCGCCTACGGCGTGCTCCAAACCAAGCAGTACTGAGACCCTCCAGCCCAAGCCGGCTCGCCCAACGGCGCCGGCCGAGGGCAACCCTCACAGAGTGCCTGGAATCGAAAGGCAGGTAATCTTCCGACGAACTCCTGATTGCCTGAAGGGGAGGACTTTATGAAAAGAACAACTCTTTGGACGCTATGTCTGTTGGTCGTTACCGTCATCGCCGTCGCCGCCATGAGGATGTTGCTGTCGGCGCCGGTGGGAGCGCAGGGAACACGCACACTGAAGGCCGACCTGCACCCCTTTCAAGAAGTCCCGTCGGTCTCTTCCGTTGCCGGCGGGGAATTCCGAGGTCGAATCAGCGGCGATGGAACCAGCATTCAGTACGAGCTGAGCTTCGACGGCCTGGAAGGAACGGTGGCGCAATCCCACATCCATGTCGGCCAGATGGGAGCGAATGGCGGCATCAGTGTTTTCCTCTGCCAGACCGCCACCAATACCGATCCCACCGGCTTGGCGCCCACCTGCCCGCAGTCGGGAACTGTGACCGGAACCTTGACGGCGGCCAACATCATCGGCCCCACGGGCCAGGGAGTTGCGGCGGGTGAATTTGCCGAACTGATCGAGGCCATCCGCGGCGGCGTAGCCTACGCCAACGTGCACTCCAGCAAGTTCCCCGGCGGGGAGATTCGCGGGCAGATCAAGTAGGCTGCGGCGCTATTGGGAGAACTTGAAGACAGCGTCCATCAGCTCGTCGTAGACCTTGGGGTCGGAGCGGCGGATGGCGTCGGAGGCGCACTTCTCCAGATAGTTGCGCAGGACGCTGCGCGTGACCTGCCGCAGTGCGCTTTGCGCGGCCGCCAGTTGGGTCAGCACCTCCAGGCAAGGACGTTGAGCGTCCAGCATCTCCTGGATCCCGCGCAGTTGTCCCTCGGCCGCGCGCAGGCGGCGCAGGCAGTTCTGCTGGACCTGCTCGTCATAGATAGGAAGAGTTGCTGTTTTCATCGCGCCCGCCAGTCGGTCCTTACTTGGCTTTGCCGGCCGGCTCGCAGCAGCACTTCTCGATCGTCTTCTTGGCCAGCGGGCAGTAGAGTTTGCCGTCCTTCTGTGTGCAGCAGCAGCTTTCGATCTTCTTTCCCGTAAGCGTGCAGCGCAGGCCAGCGGCTTGGGTGGGCGTGGGGTAGAACGTCCAGGTCAAGGCGGCCAGCAGAAGAGCGCCGGTCAAGGCTAGGAAGCGACGTTTCATGGTAGGTCCTCCGTTAGCTTAGTACCCCCACCCGGTGGGGGTATTCGCAGAGTAGCCTCCGTTGCTCTGCCTGTCAAGGGTTTTCCGCCGCGCCAAATTGGCTGCCTGCCCGCCGAAGCCCGGAGGACGTAGGCGGGTTGGGCCTGCCTGCGGCAGGCAGGCGGCGTGCTAGGATGGGACATCCAGCAACAAGGGGGACCCAATGAAGCGCATCAAGGTGAAGGACGAATTCAAGCAGTACATGAAGCGGATCAAGGGCTACGTGGGCGGCGGCGACCCGCTCAAGATGCAGGCGGCGTATCCCGCCAAGCTGAAGCGGGCGGTGGGCGGATTATCAAAGGCGCAGCTCACGAGGCGGCCGCGGCCGAAGAAGTGGTGCATCCAGGAAATCCTCGGCCACTTGGCCGACACCGAAGTGGTCTACGGCTGGCGACTGCGAATGATGTTGGCCCAGCCGGGTCTGCCGATTCAGCCCTACGACCAGGACGTCTGGGCGGCAACCCTGCGCTACAAGCGGCAGCCAGCGGCGAAGCTGCTCGAGCAGGTTCGCGTGCTGCGCGAGTCCAACATGCGGCTGCTGAAGTCGGTGCCGCGGCCGTGGTGGAACCGTTACGGAATGCATCTGGAGCGCGGGAAGGAAACCGTCGGGCGCACGGTGGTGCTGCTGGCCGGCCACGACATCAATCATCTGAATCAGATTGTTGCCATCCGGAAACAATTCGGATGGTAATTGGCCACAAAGACACTAAGACACAAAGAAGAGACACAGAGAGAATCTAGAAGCTACCTCAGGTCGTGGCGGTGGACGACTCCGTCTTTCATCACGAACTTGACGCGCTCGAGCTCGGTGATGTCGTCGAGGGGATTGCCGGAGACGGCGACTAAGTCAGCCAGCTTGCCCGCTTCGACCGTGCCGATGCGGTCCTGCCAGCCGAGCAACTCGGCCGCGGTGGAAGTCGCCGAGCGGATGGCCTGCATGGGCGTCATCCCATAGTCCACGTAGTATTTCAACTCAACCGCCTGGTTGAACTTGGTCCAGTCAAACCCGCCGGCATCGGTGCCGAAAGCGATCTTCACGCCTTTTTTCACCGCGCGCCCGAAGGCGGCCTTCTCCGCCTCCACAGGCGCGGCCAGACGCCGCCGCGTCCGGGCGCCACGTGGACCCCTACGAAAACCGTCGGCACCCAGTAGACGTTCTTGCGAATCATTTCGTCCATCAACTCATCGGTCAGGCCGTCACCGTGCTCGATGGTGTCGGCGCCGGCGCGCAGGGCGGCGGCGATGCCGTCGGAGCCAATGGCGTGTGCGGCCACTTTCCGGCCCAGGCGGTGAGTCTCTTCGACGATGGCGCGGGCTTCCTCGTCGGTGAAGTTCACCCAACTGTGCACGACACCGTCGGGAGTGAAGTAGTAGCGGCCGTCGCTGTAATACTTGATCCAGTCGGCGCCGTAGCTCACCTGTTCGCGGACGGCTTTGCGCGCGGGCTCGACGCCGTCCACTACTTGCACGCCGTGCGGCACTTCCAGCTCCCAGGAATATCCGAGCAGCGGATACCTCCCGGTGGGGGCCATGGCGCGCGTGGAAACAAGCAGGCGCGAGCCAGGGACTTCGCCGCGGTTGATGGCGGTCTTGACGTCCACGTCGGCGTACATCGCGCCTTCGGTTTCGACGTCGCGCATCGTGGTGAAGCCGTTCAGTAGCGCCAGCCGGGCGTTGCGCGCGCCCAGGATGGCGCGATAGGGCGTGGACTGCTTGAGGAGCTGGTCGTCATAGTCCTGCGCGGTGATGTCGCCCTGCAGGAGGATGTGCGTGTGGGTGTCGATGAGGCCGGGCAGAACGGTGGCGCGCGAGAGGTCGATGAGCTCGGCGCCGGCGGGCGGCGCGCCGCCGGGCGTGACGCTGACAATCTTGTCGCCTTCGATGAGAATGAGCGCGTCGGCGATGGGCTGGTCGCTCTTGGCGTCAATCAGGCGGCCGGCGCGGATGGCGATTCGCTTGGGTGTTTGCGCGAAGGCCAGCGGCGTCATCAACGTGATCAAGGCAAAGAGAACAAGTATTCTGCGCATGCCTGCCTCCCAAAGAAAAGCCTGATGAGTCCGGCGATTGTACCCCAAACAGTTCGGGAATCCGGCAGACAAGAATGTCTGCCCCACCGAACCTCCTTCTCCCTGAGTGGCGCAGACATTCCTGTCTGTGAGCGGGGAGTATAATGCGGCGATGCAAGGAGGTACTTTGGCGTGGCGGACGAAGCGGCCGTGAGCAAGAAGCAGCGGCTGACGGAAGCCAGCAAAGCCGCGGGTTGAGCGAGCAAGCTGAGTCCAGCGGTGCTGGACCAGATTCTCGCCAAGCTGCCGCGGCAGACTGACCCCAACGTGCTGGTGGGGTTCGCCACCAGCGACGACGCCGGGGTGTATCGAATCTCGGACGAGCTGGCG
>JAXIPK010000301.1:0-7796 GCA_045402975.1 Acidobacteriota bacterium | reverse complement strand
CGTGCCCTCGCGCAGCAGCTTGCCGTTGTGGATGATGCCGATGGTGTCGCAGAGCTTCTCGGCTTCGCTCATCACGTGGGTGGAGAAGATGACCGTCTTGCCGCGGGTGCGGCAGTCGCGGATGAAGCCGACGATGGTGCGGGCGGTCATGACGTCGAGGCCGACCGTCGGTTCGTCGAAGATCATCACCGGCGGGTCGTGGACCAGGGTGCGGGCGATGGAGACTTTCTGCTTGTTGCCGGTGGAGAGCTTGTCGCAGCGCATCGAGGCATGGGGGCCTAGGTCGAGCAGGGCGAGGAGGTCGTCGGTGCGTTTCTTGAGGGTCGCGTTGTCGAGGCCGTTCAGCCGCCCGAAGTATTCCACCGTCTCGCGCGCCGTCAGCCGGCCGTAGAGCGCCGTGGCGGTGGAGAGGAAGCCCACGTGGGCGCGCACCTGCTCGGGCTGCTCGACGATGTCGAACCCCGCCACCCGCGCCGTGCCGTCGGTGGGCTTGAGGATGGTCGCCAGCATCCGAAGCGTGGTGGTCTTGCCGGCGCCGTTGGCTCCCAGCAGGCCGTAAATCTGCCCCGGCTGGCAGCGGAAGCTCACCCCGTCGGCGGCGCGGATTTCCCCGCGTTTCTTGTCGCGGAAGACCTTGGTCAGTCCCTGGGCTTCAATCATGGCTGCTCCCTTGTCGTCTGCTGCTGAGGAGATATACGAACGGAGAGAGTAGCGGTTGCAGGTATGGGGGGTCAACCAGCCGCTTCATCGTCCCGCCCCGTCGGCTTGGTCGTGGAAGATTGCCTCGATGGGTTGGCCGAAGAGGCGGGCGAGCTTGAAGGCCAGCGGCAGACTGGGGTCATATTTCTCGGTCTCGATGGCGTTGATGGTCTGGCGGGAGACGCCAACCCGGTCGGCCAGCTCGGCCTGCGACCAGTTGTATTCGGCGCGCAGCACCCGCAGCCGGTTCTTCATCGGTACCGCCGCCGAGCCCTGAAGTAGCCAGCCGCCCACAGCACCATCAGCATGAGCCAGATGCCTTCCCAGTCCCACGGCCAGTTGCGAAAGAAGCCAGACTTCTGCAGCATTCCATAGGTGAGGCTGACCACCAGACTGCCGAGAAAGGCAAAGCTTACAGCCTCAAACTGGATGCGGTGCTCCAGTTCGTCCATGGCACGAATGGATCGAAAAACAAGCGCGAGGTAGACCAAGCCGGGAATCACCGGCAGCAGCGCCAAGACCAGGCGCAGAGCCGGCCCGGGTTCCAGATGCCTCAGCCCCCAGCCACAGGCGATAGCAACCAAGAGCCAGACCCCGCTCACACCAAGTACGGCCAAGTTCGACTGTCGAGTCTCCATGGGATATATGTAAACTATACTTGTCATAATATCAAGTGTTATTGTTTTAATGATTGCTTTACTTTACTAAACTGGCTTGCCGTCACGGCGTGACTTATGCCGGCTTGGACTCGGACAGTCGCAACGGAGTGGTTGGACTACAAAGAGCTTGACACCGGCCAGGGGAACGGGTACAACCGAAGGCCGCAGGAAGCCAGAAACGGTTGCGGGTTGCAGGGGGACGCCAACCCCAATGCAACGGTGGAACAACTAAAAACTCTTCTCAGCCAGTCCTCTTACCCTATCGAAAACGAGCGCCGGTGTCTGCATCGGTTTCCTCTGCCGCCGGCCCTGCCGATTGAAGTGCGCTGGCGCGAAAGCGCGCTGGCGCTCAACCGCGATCCGGAGCTTGAAAACATCAGTGGCAGCGGGCTGTGCTTCTGCCTGAAAGACGGCGAAGCGCCGCCGGTGGGCGCGGAGCTTGAAGTGCGGATGTCTCTTCGCGACTACATGTTCCAGACCACCGGTCTGGCGGCCCGCTGCCGGGGCCGCGTGGTGCGGCACGACACCGAGCGCCGCGTGGTCGTGGAGTTTTCCGACATCCTGCTCGAGCCCACCGATGGAAAGCGCGGCGTGCCTTTCCACGCCGGCCGTCCCGGCAATGGCAACGGCAACGGGAATGGAAACGGACACGGCTCCCCCCTGCACTTCTCCCCACCCATCGTCAAAATGCGCTGAGCTTTTCTGCTCGCCATTGCCCCCCGAGCCCCCAGGCACCCGCCTGGGGGGAATCCTGTCTCCCGGTGGCGGGTGCCACCGGGCTCGGTGATTGATGGGAGGAGCAGAGAAGCGAACCTAGCCGGAAGAGAAGCGGCAGCCCAGCCGCCACATTCCCTGCGGAAGCTGCTGGGCGTAGACGCGGTGGATCTGGTATTCCGCCGCGGGCAGCACGGAAACCTGCAGGCGGGCCTGGAAGGAATCCGGGACCTGGGGCTGCTCGTCGAGCAGCAGCCCGATGCCGCCCTGGCCGAGGTCGAGCACGGGCGCGACTTTGTTGCCGAACGCACCGCGCAGCACCGCGCAGGCATTGGTGCCGACCAGCGAAATGCGCGGCGAGCGCCGCCGCTGCTGCCCCGGGTTGGCGGGCGTCGGTGGGGCCGTGTATTCCAGCGGCGCGGGGGGCGGCACCGCGACTTCAGTCTCTGTTACCTTAGGGTTTCCCTTTCCCCGGGGGCGGGTTTGTTTCGCGTCCGGCAGAGGTGGCGCGGGTGGCTGCGGCTGCGGCTGCGGTTGCGGACCCGATCCCGAGCCCTTCTGCGTCTTCTTGTACTCGTAGAGCCGCCGGTCGGAGGTTTCGAAGAGCGCTTCGCGCGTGTCTCCATCTTCGGGGAAAGACGCCAGGCCGTAATCCAGCCCGACCTCCGCTTCCGGCGCCAACATGGTCGCGGCTTGCTCGAACTTCTGAATGATGCGCTGCGCCAGCAGATGTCCGCTGGGGGGCTCGGACTGCGGCAGAATGATACCGAACTCATCGCCACCCAGCCTGCAGGCGTAGTCCGATCCGCGCACCGTTTCGTTGACCGCCGAGGCCAGGATGCGCAGGATGTCGTCCCCGACCGCGTGACCGTAGGTATCGTTGGCGGCCTTGAAGTTGCGCAGGTCGAACAGAACCAGGGTCATGGCCTGGGAGTAGCGCCGCGACCGGCTGAGCTCCTTGCCCAGGTACTCATCGAACAAGCGCCGGTTGTAGAGCCCGGTGAGCGCGTCGGTGGCGGCGTTGTGCCGCAGGCGCTTCAGCTCCTGGTATTCGAGCAGGATGGGGTTGCGGAGGATGAAGCCGCCGGAGAAGTAGTCGGACGCCGCGGTGCGCAAGCTGACCGGGCGCCCCAGCCGCGTGGCCAAGTCGTTGCGCCGCTCCAGCACTTCCTGCCAGTGGACCAGGCTCTCTTCTTCGGTAACGTCCACCGAGGCCAGGCTCTTCAGGAACTTTTGGAGAAACGGCCCCTGATGGACTGGTTCCAGTTGCTCCAGCGAGTCAATCAGAAGCTCGAGAAAGAATTCTCCCATATCGCCGCCCTGCGGCGGCACGTTTTCCCGATGCTTCTCCTCGCCCTTAGGAGAAGGGCTGGGCGTGCGCGGAGTGAATTGAGGTACCAGAGTCCTACTCTTGATACAGACCTCTCCTCTGGCGCTACTTTGTGATAGTACCGACTTGCTCCCCGCGTGTCAATATGTCACCCGGGGCCGCTAGAACTTGATGAACCCCAGCCAGTAGAGCACCCCGACTACCCCCGCCCCCAAAAGCAGCATTTCGCCGATCAGGATCACCATCAGCGTGGTGTCTGACATCCTCTTCTTCGGCTTGTTCGTCTTGGCCACGGTGGTTTCGGCCTGCCGATACTACCGGCTCAGCCATTGGCTGGCAACTCACCCGCCAAACCCCTGTGAGTCGGCTGCTGCTGTTGACATTTTTCTGCCTTCCGGGTACATTAAATTGGTTTCGGGAGACGCCCCGTTGTCAGTGTGAGCGGGGTGGTTGTTTGTAGTGGGTCCTTCGTTCCGATACTCCCCGAAAGTCGGGGAAGTCGGGACTCAGGGTAACCGCAGCATCCTAACGGCTCCGTGGGGCCGCTCGGCCACCGAGGGAGTTGGATCCCGAAGTTGAACTGCCGGGGCTGTGTGCGTATGCACATCTGCCTCAGCTTGGAGGCTACGTGCCTACTTTTGCTCAACTGGTGCGCTACGGGCGTCGGCCGCTGAAGTCGAAGACGAAGTCGCCGGCGCTGTCGGGCTGCCCGCAGAAGCGCGGCGTGTGTGTGCAGGTGAAGACCATGACTCCGAAGAAACCGAACTCGGCGCTTCGCAAGATCGCCCGCGTGCGGCTCTCCAACGGCATGGAAGTCACCGCCTACATTCCGGGCATCGGGCACAACCTCCAGGAACACTCGATCGTGCTCATCCGCGGCGGGCGCGTCAAAGACCTGCCGGGTGTGCGCTACCACATCATCCGC
Source organism: Acidobacteriota bacterium (assembly GCA_045402975.1). Lineage (GTDB taxonomy): Bacteria > Acidobacteriota > Terriglobia > Acidiferrales > 2-02-FULL-67-57 > JACPRL01. Next base: position 3,469 of record JAXIPK010000301.1, on the reverse strand, counting down.
GGCACGCTGGATACGCAGGGGGTCGACGGCCGCCGCCAGGGGCGCTCCAAGTACGGCGCCAAGCGGCCCAAGGCCGCTGCCGCCTAAAGAGGATTCCCGATGCCGAGAAAAGCTCGAGTCGACCATCGCCAGACGCCGCCGGACGCGGTCTTTTCCAGCCCGCTGGCGGAGAAGTTCATCAACTGCATGATGTGGGACGGGAAGAAGGCCGTCGCCTCGCGGCACTTCTACAGCGCCATGGACATCATCCGGCAGAAGACCAACGACGAGCCGGTGAAAACCTTCCAGCGCGCCATCGAGAATGCCAAGCCGCTGCTGGAAGTGAAGACGCGTCGCGTCGGCGGCGCCAACTACCAGATTCCGATTGAGGTGAACCAGAACCGCCAGCTTTCGCTTTCCATCCGCTGGCTGCGCGACTTTGCCCGCGCCCGCGCCGGCCGCTCCATGGCCGAAAAGCTGGCCGAAGAGCTCATCGACGCCGCGCAGAACCGCGGCGGCGCCATCAAGAAGAAGGAAGACACGCATCGCATGGCCGAGGCCAACAAAGCCTTCGCCCACTATCGCTGGTAGGCAGCGCACGAAAAGTTTTTACCGGGGGTCTATGAGGCCCGAACCGGTCGGGAAGAGGACGAGAAACGGATATGCCGCGGGCTACACCGCTGGAAAAACTGCGCAACCTCGGAATCATGGCGCACATCGACGCCGGCAAGACCACTACGACCGAACGCATCCTCTACTACACCGGGATGACCTACAAGATCGGCGAAGTGGACGACGGCACGGCCACCATGGACTGGATGCCCCAGGAGCGCGAGCGCGGCATCACCATCACCTCGGCCGCCACCACCACCTACTGGGCCCGCCACGGCGAGAAGTACCGCATCAACATCATTGATACCCCGGGACACGTAGACTTCACCGTCGAAGTCGAGCGCTCCCTGCGCGTGCTCGACGGCGCCGTAGCCATTTTTGACGCGGTCGCCGGCGTGCAGCCGCAGACCGAGACCGTCTGGCGGCAGGCCGACCGCTACCACGTCCCCCGCATCGCGTTCGTCAACAAGATGGACCGCACCGGCGCCGACTTCGACCATTGTATCCGCTCCATGCGCGCCCGCCTCACCACCGACCCCGCCCCCATTCAGTTCCCCCTCGGCAAGGAAGACACCTTCATCGGCATCATTGATTTCATCGAAGACAAGGTCCTGATCTGGAAAGACGAGTCGCTGGGCGCCGAGTACGAGTCCTTCCCGCTGGATTCCATTTTTGACCCCGCCTTCCAGGCCGAGCGTCCCGAGGTGAAGGCAGCGCTCAAGTCGAGCGGAGTCACACCCGAGTTCATCCACGAGCACCGCGACAAGTCCATCGCCTACATCGCCGAGCACGACGAGAAACTTTTTGAGAAGTACTCCCACAACGAGCCCATGACGGCGGCCGAGCTCCGCGAGGGCCTGCGCCGCGCCACCATCAACCTCAAGCTCGTCCCCGTGCTTTGCGGCTCCAGCTTCAAGAACAAGGGCGTGCAGCCGCTGCTCGACGCCATCGTCGACTTCCTGCCCAGCCCGTTGGATGTTCCCGCCGTCGAAGGCATGCACCCGGTCACCGAAGAGCCGGTCACGCGCCGCACCGCCGACGACGAGCCATTCTCCGCCCTGGCCTTCAAGATCATGACCGATCCCTACATCGGCCAGCTCACCTACATGCGCGTTTATTCCGGGCAGCTCAAGTCCGGCTCCTACGTCTTCAACGCCACCAAGGAGCGCAAGGAGCGCATCGCCCGCCTGCTGCGCATGCACGCCAACCAGCGCGAAGAAGTCCCCGACGCCTTTGCCGGCGATATCGTTGCCGTGGTCGGCTTGAAAGACGTCTCCACCGGCGACTCCCTCTGCGACGAAAAGCACCCCGTTCTGCTCGAGGCCATGGTGTTCCCCGCGCCCGTTATCTCCGTTGCCATCGAGCCCAAGACCAAGGCCGACCAGGACAAGATGGGCGAAGCCCTGCAGAAGCTCATGCAGGAAGACCCCACTTTCCGCGTCCACACCGATCCCGATACCGGCCAGACCCTCATCAGCGGCATGGGCGAGCTGCACCTCGAGATCATCACCGACCGCATGGTGCGCGAGTTCAACGTCGCCGCCAACGTCGGCCGCCCGCAGGTGGCCTACCGCGAAACCATCCGCCGCGAAGCCGAAGCCGAGGGCAAGTACATCCGCCAGACCGGCGGCCGCGGCCAGTACGGCCATTGCGTCCTCACGGTGGAGCCCTTCAACCCCCACCACCCCGGCGAAGAAATTCCCAAGCTCATCGACAAAAAGCGCGCCCGCCTGCACAAGGAAAACAACCTGGTCTTCATCGACGAGATTGTCGGCGGCGTCATCCCCAAGGGCTTCATCTCAGCCGTCGAAGACGGCATCTTCGAAGCCATGGAAGGCGGCATCCTGGCGGGCTACGAAATGGTGAATGTGGCCGTGCGGCTCACCGACGGCAGCTACCACGAAGTCGACAGCTCCGAGATGGCGTTCAAGATCGCCGGCTCCATGGCTTTCAAAGAAGCCGCGCACCGCGCCCAGCCGGTTCTGCTGGAGCCGGTGATGGCGCTCGAAGTCGTCGTCCCCGAGGAGTACATGGGCGACGTCATCGGCGACATCAGTTCCCGCCGCGGCCAGGTTTCCGGCATGGACCGCGTCGGCGGCACCCAGGTCATCAAGTCCACCGTGCCGCTGGCGTCGATGTTCGGCTACGCCACCGATTTGCGCTCGCGCACCCAGGGTCGCGGCACCTTTACCCTGCATTTCAAGGAGTACGCTGAAGTGCCGCGCGAGGTGGCTGAGGACGTGGTGGCCCGCGCCACCGGCAAGCTGGTGAAGTAGCGATGAGCGCCAGGCTGGTCAAGCGCGTCGTGTATGCGTGGCGGCAGCGCTTTTCTTGCTTGTCGGCGGCAAAGAGTTGATGGCCGCGGGGTTGACTCTCAGCTCGGCTGCGGGTTTGGGCGTCGGCGCCATTCTGGGCTACATGGCGGCGACCGGCGCCGGTTGATAGCAAGGCTCGCCCGCCGTCGGCGGAGCAGGACTTGGGTAGGGCGGGGGTTATCCCCCGCCAAAGAATCTGAGGCAAAACGGAGAGGAGCGATGGCGAAGGAGAAATTCGAGCGGTCGAAGCCGCACGTGAACATCGGGACCATCGGTCACATTGACCACGGGAAGACGACGCTGACCTCGGCCATCACCAAGGTGCTGGCCAAACACAACCCCAAGGTGGCTTTCCGGGCGTTCGAGTCGATTGACAACGCGCCGGAGGAGAAGGCGCGGGGCATCACCATCAACGTGGCCCACGTGGAGTACGAGACGCCCAACCGCCACTACGCCCACATCGACTGTCCCGGGCACGCCGACTACATCAAGAACATGATCACCGGGGCGGCGCAGATGGAGGGGGCCATCCTGGTGGTTTCGGCGCCGGACGGGCCCATGCC
>JAXIPK010000315.1:0-2608 GCA_045402975.1 Acidobacteriota bacterium | reverse complement strand
CGGCGACATGGGCGAGGCCAGCGCGGGGCTGCTCCGCCTGCGCCCGGTGACCTTCCGCTACAAGCACCCATCGGCGGACGGCTCCAAGCCCATCCAGTACGGGTTGATCGCCGAAGAGGTGGCTGAGGCGATGCCCGAGCTGGTGGTCTACGACGCCGAGGGCCAGCCCCAAACCGTTCAGTACCACGTGCTCCCGGCGCTGCTGCTCAATGAGTTGCAGCACCAGGAGGCGAAGCTCCAGCAGCAGCAAGGAGAACTCGCCGAACTGCGGACGCGGCTGGAGAAGCAAGACGCAGAGCTGGCCGAGTTGAAGGCTGCGTTGCGGACTACGCTGGCGCAAAGGCAACAGTAACGATGGGGGACGGGTTTTCCGCTACCGGCCGAAGAGCATCGCCTTCATCACGAACCACATGTTGGCGGGACGCTCGGACATCCGGCGCATGAAGTAGGGGAGCCACTCGGTGCCGAAGGGAATGTAGACGCGCATGCGGTAGCCTTCCTTCTGAAGCTCGTCCTGCAAGTCGCGGCGCACGCCGTAAATCATCTGGAACTCGAAGCGGTCGGGGCCGGCGTCGTGCTCGCGGGCCACCTGCTTGGCGTACTCAATCATCGCCGGGTCGTGGGTGGCGATGCCGGGCAAGAACCCGTCGCTGAAAAGCAGGCGCGTCAACTTGCAGTAGTTCTCGTCCACTTCTTTCTTCTTCGGAAAAGCCACCGAGGCGGGCTCGCGGTAGGCGCCCTTCACCAAGCGAATCTTGGGATGCAGCGGCTTAAGGCGTTGCAAGTCCTTCTCCGTCCGGTAGAGGTAGGACTGCATGGCCAGGCCGGTATTTTCGTGCCGGCGGCGGAGGGCTTCGAACAGATCGAGAGTGGCGTCAACGGAGGCGGAGTCCTCCATATCCACCTCGACAAACTTATTGAGCGAGGCGGCGTGGCCGACGACGTGGAGGGCGAGGTCGCGGCAGAGCGCGGGGTCGAAGAGCAGGCCGAGCTGGGTGGGCTTGATGGAGATGGTGCCGGCGAGCTTGCGGGCGGCGAGCTCGTCCAGCATCTGGATGTAGTTCTCGTAGATGCCTTCGGCCTCGCGGCGGTCGTTGACGTACTCGCCGAGGCGGTTGAGCATCGTCAGCATGCCGCGGGCTTCGAGCTCGGCGGCGGCGCGTAGGCAGTCCTCCAAAGTTTCTCCGGCGATGAAGCGCTTGGCGAAGCCCAGGCGCATCCCGGTGCGGGCGATGGGGTCGGTGAAGGCCTTCTTGGTCGAGAGCCAGAAGATCAGGTCGCGGAACATGAGTGAATAGCGGCCTCAAAAACTTTTGAGCGCGGTCTGTTCGTCGTCGAAAACCTCGAAGATTTCGAGCAAACGCATGAAGCCGAGCACTTCGCGCACGCGGGGCGAAAGCCGGAGCAACTTGAGATGCCCGCCCCGCTTGCGCAATGAGGTAAAACCGTGGACCAGCGCCTTGATGCCGCGGCTGTCGACGACCGGCACCTTGGTCAGGTCGAGCAGAACGGCGCGCTCGTTGTGCGCCACCAGGTCCTGGATGAAGTTTTCGACCTTGTCGGCGCCCTCGCCGTAGGTCAGCCGCCCGTCCAGCGTGACCAGGGCCACCGGGCCGGCCTTGCCGCGCAGCTCGATGGTAAACGCCATTGGTCTAAAGTCCTGCCGGGCGGCGCTTGGAGCGGGCGGGGCGCGCCTGCGGCCGGTCGTAGCGTGCCTCGACCGAAGTGCGCAGGCCGCCGCGCGGCGTGAAGTCGCCCCGCACCACCGCCCAGACCGGCTGGCAGGCCGCGACCACGTCGCGCAGAATGCGGTTGACCGCGTTCTCGTAAAAAATTCCCAGGTCGCGGTAGGCTTGAATGTAGGTCTTCAGCGACTTCAACTCCAGGCAGCGCTTGTCGGGCTGGTAGCGCAGAGTAAGCGTGCCGAAGTCGGGCTGGCCGGTGCGCGGGCAGACCGAAGTGTACTCGGGAATCACGGTGGTGATTTCGTAGCCCGGAAATTGGTTCTCCCAGGTCTCAATCTTCGGCAGCCGCGTAGTGATGCCGGCGCGCGCATGGACGTCGGTGTAGTGGGCCATCGGTTGGCGGCGGCATCATAGCACATGCCCTGCGGTTTCTTGACACACCCGCGCAAAGCTCCTAAGCTGTCTTTTTCGCGCGCGGCGAGCATCGCCGAGCGCCGAGGGATCATCGAAGCGTAGAGTGAGACCGACGGACGCCTCCAAGCCCTTGACCCGAACCTCCCCAGGACTTCTGCTTTCGCGCCGGCTGCTGCTTGCCCTGCTGCTGGTTCCCCTGCTGGCCTGGGCGCAGGGAGGCGAGCTCTACGGCCGCGTGCAAACCATCGGCTCCGACGGCCAGCCGCTGTTTCTGGTAGGCGCGCAGGTCACGCTAACCTCGAAGACCGATCCCAACCGGCGCTTTGAGACCAAGACGGATGAGTCCGGCGCCTACCGCTTCGCGCAGGTGCCGCCGGGCGACTACGTCCTCTCCGCCAAGCTGGAGAGCTACGACGAATCCAAGCAGGACATCACCGTGGAAGAAGGCGTGTTGCAGGAAACCACGCTGACGCTGAAGCTCGCTGCGGTGCAGCAGCAGGTCGAAGTGA
>JAXIPK010000274.1:0-7227 GCA_045402975.1 Acidobacteriota bacterium | reverse complement strand
CCGGCGGCCCCAACTCGGGTTTGCGTGCCGTACCCGTAACGATATCGGCCGGGGCTTCAATGCTAATCAGCACCTTCTTCCGTTTGGCGCCACTGAACGATTTCAGTAGCTTCCTCCCCCAGTCTTCCTCCACCGCCAGCGTGCGCAGGCCGCGGCGCTCCCCTTCACGCACTTCGGCCGGGTTGGCGCCGAAGAAAAACGGCGTAGCGGAAACGACTTCCCCGCCCTGCAGCGTGAAGTTCAGCGAAAGGTGATGGCCTTCGACCCGCCAGCCCCACGTCCCGCGCGGGCTGGGTTGGCCAAAGAAAGTGAAGTAGTAGAGAGACGAATCGCGGATGGGGTTGTGGGTCCGCTCCCAGAGAACCTGATCAAGCAGCATGATGCGCGTAGCCTTCTCATAGCCCTCTTCGCTGAGGGCCGTCTTCAACAGCATGTGTCCCCGCGCCTGCTGCGCCGGGGTCATGGACTTGAAGGAGACTCCCTGCCGGGGCCGGGGGATGAAGTGCCAGTCGAAACGCTCCTTGTCATCGAGCGCGAAGAAGAGTTTCCCTTGCTGCTCGGAGTTGAGCGCGGTCACCAGCGCCTGCGCGGCCTGCGCCATCTCTGCCGCCGGCGACGACGCCGACTGCGCCCACATCGCCACCGCCGCCACCAGCGCTAGCCCCAAAAGCAGTACTCTTCGCCTCACATTCACCTCCGTTGGGGTCTCAAGACGATCAAGCGCGGAGCTACACGCGCGCGGGTTCGGGTGCGCCTACGTAACTCAGAATCAGAACGGTGATGTCGTCGGCCTGGTAGCAGCCGTGGCTGAACTCGGCCACCGCCGCCAGGATGGCTTCCTGCAGCTTGTCGATGCTGGCGTGGACGTGGCGCGCCACCACCTCCTGCAGGCGCTCGACCCCGAACTGCTCGTTCTGCTTGTCGACGGCCTCGGTGATGCCGTCGGTGTAGAAGATGAGCGTGTCGCCGGGCTGCATCTGCAGGGTCGTGTCCCTGAACTCGGCGTCCGGTATCAATCCCAGCGGCAGGCAACTGGCCGGCAGGGCCTGCTCCACCTTTCCGTTGCGGATCAGCAGCGGCGGCGGGTGGCCGGCGTTGATGTAGTCGAGCTTGCCGCTCGCCTCCAGGATTCCGAAGAACAGCGTGGCGTAGCGCTGCACCCCGGAGCGGTTGCAGATGAAGCGGTTGACGTGCGCGCTCACCGCCGCCGGCTCCGAGCCCAGCGCCATGGCGGAGAAATTCCCCTGCAGCATCGCCATCACCAGCGCCGCGCCCAGCCCTTTGCCGCTGACGTCGGCGATGACGAAGGCGGTGCGGTCCGGCCCCAGCTCCATCAGGTCGAAGTAGTCGCCGCCCACCTCCAGGCAGGGCCAGTTGACGCCGCCCACACGGGTGTAGGAGAGGTGGCGGAAGCCCTTGGGCAGCAGGGCCTGCTGGATGTCGCGGGCGATGGAGAGTTCCTGCTCCATGCGCTGGCGGTCGCGCTCGCGCAGAACCAGGCGGGCGTTGTCGAGCACGCTGGCGGCCTCGCGGGCCAGCGCGTCCAGAATCTGCCGCTCCAGGCGCGAGAAGGTCGCCGGGCGGCGGCTGTCGAGGTAAAGCATGCCGAGCACTTCCACCGGCATGGCCAGCATGGTGCTCTCGGCCGAGCCCATCTGCCGCAGCGACACCAGCGGGATGGCCGCCATCGAGCGCAGGTTTTGCGCCACCACGCTCTTGGCTTCGCGCAGCGCGCTGCCCGACTGCCCCAGGTCTTCCTCCACCACGCTGCGCTTCTTCTGCATCGCCTGGGTGATGGCCGTCTGGCTGGGCGTGATGCTCTCCGGCGGAACCGATTGCCCGCCCTTCTGCCGCGCCAGCATGGGGCGCAGCGCGCCCTTTTCATCGACTTCGTAGAGGAGGCCGCGCTCGCCGTTGGTCACGTCAATGGCGCGGTCCACCATCGAGGCCAGCACCACTTCTATCGGCAGGTGGGACTGGAGCATCGCCGTGGCTTCGAGCAGCAGGCTGAGCTTGCGGATGTCCTTGGTTTCACCCTCGAGCGACTGCGCTTCTTCCATCTTGGAAAGCAACTTGGGCAGCGCCTCGCGGGCCTGCTGGCCGCTGCGGAAGGTCAACTGCATGCCGTCGGCCGTGCCCAGAATGATGATGTCGCCGTCGCGCAGGGGGCGCTGGCCGGTAATCTCTTCCCCGTTCACCTTGATGCCGTGCCGCTGCCCGCGGTCCTTGAGGATGAAACCGCCGCCTTCGTAGACCACTGCGGCGCTGCTGCGCGAGATGCGGGTGTCGGCCAGTTGCAGGTGGTTGCCCATCTCCGCTCCGCGGCCGATCTGGAAGGGGTTCTCGGTGATGGGCACCATCCGGCGGCGACCGTCGCTTTCGGTCACCTCCAACATGGCTTCGGGCGGAACAGTTCCGTCGGGCATAGGGGGTCGTCTAAATTCTACCACGACTGCCGGCGAGGGATGCCGGGACTACTTCGCGAAGCTCCCCAGCGCGGCGTCCTCGCTGTCGTACACTTCAAAAACGTTGAGCAGGCGCGTGATTTCCAGCACGTGGTGGATGCGCGGCGGTAGCTTCATCAGCTTCAGCAGCGCGTTGCGCTTCTGCAGGCTGATGTAGGCGCGCACCAGAGCCTTGATGCCGCGGCTGTCGAGCACCTCCACGCCGCTCAGGTCGAGCACTATCCCCTTGGGCCCGCGCCCCACAATCTCCTGGAGCTTGTCCTCGACCGCGTCGCCCGCGGCGCCCAGCGTGATGCGCCCGCGGATTTCAACCACCGTTACCGGTCCGGCGCTGCGCTCGCGGATCTCCCACGCCATGAAACACTCCCCTACCGTTGCAAAAAGACGGAAGAGGCAAGGTAAGAGTCGCCTGCCAGCCATGTCAAGCGGAAAGTCAGCGTGGCGGCCGGGGCGCTCCGCGGGGAGCTGAATCCGATTCGGCCTGCTGCTTGACGTGCTGCAGTACCCGATGGTGGATGCGGTGAATGATGGCGTCCGACCAGAGCTGCCAGTACGACGCCGGCCACATGTGGTGCTGATACCACGTCGTCCCTTCCAGGCGCGTGCGGCCGCCCGGCAGCGGCGTCAGCAGGAAACGCCCGCCGCGGGAAACGAGAAAATTGTCGAGGTGCGGCGGATGAACCTCGGAGTAGAGCGTCCACTCCTGCATCGGCGCCGGGTTCGAGACCACGCCGAACTTCAGTTGCCGCGGCGCGTCCCAGATTTCAATCGGCTCGATGAACGACCCGGTCGAGAACTGGCAGTAGCGCACCGCGCCCACGCCCTGGCCGTGGATTTCGGCGCGGACGGGATAGGCGATGCCGAGCTGAAACAACCAGTCGTCCGGCTCGGGGATTTCTGTGAAAGCGACCACGTGCGTCCAGACGGCTTCCGGCGGCGCGTCCACCTCAACCGTGGTGCTCACCTCAAACAGCGGCACCGGCGTGGGGTCCAGCGCCTCCAGACCCATCACGCCAGGAACGCCCAACACCAGGAGCAGCATCGCCGCCGGGGTCTCCGCCAGGCGCCGCGGCGCCAACTGGATGAAGTAGCCGAGCGTCGCTCCGATAGCGGCCAGAATCACCGCCAGCGGCGCCGCCATGAAGATGCAGATCAGCCCTTCAATCGCCAGGGCCGCCAGCGCCAGTGCGGTGAACAACACCGACAGGAAGCTGACCAGCAGGCAACTGCCCAGGCCGCGCCGCTCGTGCCGCGAGTAGAGCAGCACCGAGAGCAACCCCTGCGCAAACGGCAGCCCGACGAACAAGCCCCAGCCGTACTCATAGAAGACCTCGACGCCCACCACCACGATCAATAGGCCAAAGAGCAAGGTCAGCAACAGCGACACCAACGCGCTGCCAAGAGCGCCGGTGGGGACGAGTCGGTCGAGGAGCCGCGCGGCGCGGCCGGCCGGCGCCGCCTCCGTCGCCGCCGGTTTCGACGGCAGCACGCTCAGAAGAAGAAAGAAGAACAGGTTCACCATCGGCACGAAGAACAGCGCCGCCAGCCACAAGGGCAGTCCCACGGCGCGCAGGCGCCGGACTGTCAGCGCCACTCCGACGTAGATGAACGGAAGCGCCAGCGCGACCATCGTGCCGAGGAACAGGGCTTCGTCGAGCTTCAGCTCGGTCAGGCGGACGGCGCGGTCGAGCGGAATCCAGTAGTTGAACAGCCCCCAGGGGCGCTGAAAAATCCAACTGGCGAGAAAGCGGTCGAGGTTGTGCTTGAGGGCGAAGCCGGCGAGGCCGATGAAGAGATAGGGCCCGCGGTCGAGAGTCCCGTCCCACCGCCACAGGTCGGCCACTCGGAAGCTCACACGCAAGACCTCATCGCTCCCTACGCTCGGCGGTCTTTGCGGGTCTCAAGTTTTCTCTAGGTGCCGCGCAGCGCCTCCGCGCGGGCCACGCGCTCGACCGCAATCTGGTAGGCGGCGACTTTGAGCGGAATCTTGGCGCCGGCCGCCAGCTTGGCCACTTCTCCGTAAGCGCGGGTCATGTACTTGTGCAGCTCGGCGTTGACGTGCTCTTCGTCCCAGAAAATCTGCGTCAGGTTCTGCGCCCACTCGAAATAGCTTACCGTTACGCCGCCGGAGTTGGTCAGGATGTCGGGCAGCACTGTGACGCCGCGCTTCTGCAGAATCTCATCGGCCTCGGGAGTGGTCGGCAGGTTGGCGGCTTCGGCGATAATCTTGGCCTTGATGCGGGCGGCGTTGTCTTTGTGAATGACACACTCGAGCGCCGCCGGGATGAGGACATCGCACTCCAGCTCCAGCAGGTCTTCGTTGGAGATGGACTCAGCGCCGGGAAACTTCACCACCGAACCGGTCTTCTTCACGTGCGCCACCAGCTCGGCGACCGGCAGCCCTTTCCCGTCCCGGCTGCGGATGCCGCCCAACACGTCGCCCACAGCAATGATTTCCGCGCCCTGCTCGGCAAACAGCAGCGCGGCATTCGAGCCCACGTTGCCGAAGCCCTGGATGACCACCTTCTGCCCCTTGAGCGGCTTGCCCAGGGTTTTCAAGTGGTCCGCGACGACGAAGAGCGTGCCGCGCCCGGTGGCCTGCTCACGGCCCAGCGACCCGCCCAGCTCGACCGGCTTGCCGGTCACGCAGGCCGGCGAATAGCCGTGGCGCGAGCTGTATTCATCGAAAATCCAGCTCATCACCTGGGCGTTGGTGTTGACGTCGGGCGCGGGGACGTCGCGCTGCGGCCCCAGCAGCAGGTGGATGCGGGCCACAAACTTGCGCGTCATTCGCTCCAGTTCGCGCAACGACATTTGTCGCGGGTCGCAGGCTATGCCGCCCTTGGCTCCGCCGAAGGGGATGTTGACCACCGCCGTCTTCCAGGTCATCGCCGTCGCCAGGGCGCGCACTTCATCCAGCTCCACCATCGGGTGGTAGCGCAGCCCGCCCTTGGCCGGCCCGCGCACCCCGCTGTGCTGGATGCGGAAGCCGATGAACACTTTCAGCGAGCCGTCGTCCAACCGCACGGGAACTTCCACGCGCACCTCGCGGAACGGGATGGTCAGCAGCAGTTGCTGCTCGGCGCTCAGCCCCAGCCGCTCAGCGGCCAGGCGGAAGTTGTAGTCAGTGATTTCCCTGGGATTGAAAGCAGGCTGGGTCATCGCGTTCGCCTCCGGGGCTGCTCACTCTGCGGCGCGCCGATTCTCCGAGCCGCGTCCGCGAAAGTCAAGCGCAGCTGAGCCATTGACTTCGCCCTGCCAGGCGCGTAGGCTTCGCTCAGAAGCGCGCCGCCGGAAGGAGTACGCGTATGCCTCCGTTTCCCAACCCCGAGCCGCACCATACGTTCACCGCCGCGCCGGAGATTGCCGCCCTCGACACCCACTTCACCAGCCGCCAGGTCCCGACGCCGGGCGCCGGGCGGCTGCTGCTGGCCTCCTGGAACATCGCCAACCTGGGCGATCAAAAACGCTCCGACGCGGCGCTGGAAGTCATCGCCCACATCCTGAAGCGCTTCGATCTCTGCGCCGTGCAGGAGATCAAGGACGACTTCCGCCACTTCGTCACCGTGGTGGAGAAGATGGGCGCGGGCTTCGACTACGTGATGACCGACACCGCCGGGAACGACGAGCGGCTGGCGTTCGTCTACCGGAAGAGCAGGGTGAAGTGCGGCAACCTGTTCGCCGAGCTGGCGCTGCACCCGCGGGAGTACCCCCAGCGCACGGTCAAGGTGCGCTGGGAAAAGGACGGCCAGCCGCAGCTGCAGGTGTTCGAACAGATGCTCTTCGAGCCCTTCGACCGCACCCCCTACATCGGCTCGTTCGCCAGCGGTAAGATTGATTTCACCCTGGCCAACGTCCACCTCTACTTCGGCAAGTTCGAAGAATCCAAGACGGAAAAGGAGCGGCGGCAGTTTGCGCGGCGGGTGCTGGAAATCTACGCGCTCAGCCGCTGGGCCGACCGCTACATCAAGCAAGGGATGCCCTACGACCGCGACGTCATCCTGCTGGGCGACATGAACATTCCGCGCATGGAAGGCACGAATCCCGCCTACCAGGCGCTCTCCGAGTTCAAGTGGCACCCGCTCGACTACCTGGCCGCGCCCGCGGGCGCGGCCACCAGCGCCACCGCGGCCACGCCCGAGTCGGCTTTCATTTCCAAGGTAGGCGGCTCGAACCTGGGCGGCGACTCAAGCTACGACCAGATGGTGTTCGCCCCGCAGGGCATCAGCGCCGACTTCCACCAGCGCATCCAGCGCTTCGGCGTCTTCGACTACGACAACGCCGTCTTCAAGCCGCTCTGGCAGAACCTTTCGGCGCAGCTCTCCAAGCCGAAGGCGATCTCCAAGTTCAACGCCCACGTCAAGTTTCACTTCTCCGACCACCGCCCGCTGTGGGTGGAGCTGAAGACCAACTAGCGCGCCGCCGGCTGAATTGACAAGCCTCCAAGGGCGCTGGTAGCATCGATATTCTGCACAATCGTTCCGAAAGGATAAGAGACATCGATGGCGCGAATGCACCGGCAGGAGCTGAAGCACGACGAGTTCATCGACACCTTCGATGAGCTGCTGCTCTACGTCGAAGACCACGGGCGGACGCTGGCCCTGCTGGCGCTGAGCGTGGTGCTGGTGGGCGGCGGTTTGGGCGGGTTCTACTGGTAGTCCCAGCGCCAGGAGCAGCGCGCGCAGGCGGCCCTCAACAGTGCCCTCATCACTTTCCAGGCGCCCATCCGCACCGGCCTGCCGCCGCTGCCGGGCGATACTTC
>JAXIPK010000262.1:0-5062 GCA_045402975.1 Acidobacteriota bacterium | reverse complement strand
GGTTCTCCGACGCCTTGATGAAAGCCACCCGCTCGGCGCGGTCCTTGAAGATCTCGGTCAGCTTCGGCCCCAGGGTCTCCCAGGTGACGTCCGTTTGGTTGATTTTCAGCGCCGTGCGGTTGCAGCCACTGTCCGCGCATTCGATCTGAATCACAATCACCTCCTTGTTGCTGAGCGGCTGCTGTGGAGCATCCGGCGGAGGCGGCTGCGGCACCAGGGCTTCGAGTCCTTTGGGCGTCAGCGGGGTGATGACCATGAAGATGATGATCAGCACCAGGAGGATGTCAATGAAGGGGACAACGTTGGGCTCGCACATCTGCCCTTTGCCCTTGGAAACTGAAATACCCATCGCGCCTCTCCTTCTTTCCTTACGGGGTCGCCCCACCGCCGGCCACCGGCACGGCTTTGGTCTTCTCCGTCTTGTCGGTCAGCAGGCCGATCTGATCCACGCCTGTGGTGCGGACCTCATCCACCAGCTCGGTCACGCGGCCGTACTTGGCCCGGGAGTCGCTCTTGATGTAGACGGTCTTGTTGCTGCCCGCGGCGATCATGTTCTGGACTTCTTCTTTTACTTTCTCCAGGGCAATCTGCTCGGCGCCGAGGTAGATCTTGCCGTCACGCGTCACCGCCAGCAGCACCGCGTTGTCTTTGTCCGCGTCTTCCATGTTCTGGGGGTTGTCGACTCGCGCCATGTCGACGCTGACCCCCTTCTGCAACATGGGCGTGACTACCATGAAGATGATCAGCAACACCAGCATAATGTCGGCCATGGGCACGACATTAATGTCGGAGGTGACCTCGGGCGCCTGGGGTTTATAGGCCATGGAACCTTATTTCTGGGCCTTGCGGCGGAGGATGAAGTAGTTGACCAGCTCCTTGGAGCTGTTGTCCATCTCAACGTCGAAGGCCTCAATCTTGCCGGTGAAGTAGTTGTAGGCCCACCCCGCCGGGACGGCCACGAACAGGCCCAGGGCGGTGGTGACCAGCGCCTCGGAAATGCCGCCGGCCACCGCGGTCAAGCCGGTGGCCTTCTGCCTCTGAATCTCGGCGAAGGCGTTGATGATGCCGACAACGGTGCCGAACAGGCCGACGAAAGGCGCGGTGGCGCCGATGGTCGCCAGCGAGCCCAGGCCACGCTTGAAGTTGGCGTGGGTGATGGCCACGGAGCGATCGAGCGCGCGCTTGCTGGCTTCGATGATGTCGTCCTCGGGCAGCCCGCTGCCGGCGGAGGCCTGGAAGTCGGCCAGCCCGGAGGCGACCACCTGAGCGATGTGGCTCTTCTTGTTGCGCTCGGCGATGCGGATGGCCTCGTCAATCTTGCCGTCCTTGAGCGTGCCAGCGACCGCTTGAACGAAGTAGCGCGACTGCTTGCGAGCCGCCGCGTAGGTGAAGCCGCGGTCGAACATCACGCCGAACGACCACACCGACATGGCCACCAGCATCACGGCCACGAGCCGGGCCAGCAGGCCCATGTGGGCCCAGAGGCTCATCAGGTCCCAGCCTCCGGCCTGCTGTTCCTGCAACCACAAACCCAAAGAATAAAGAGTCTCTAGCATGTGCGTTCGCTCCTCCTGGAAATCTGCCAGCCGATGCGGCTGGCGAGTACATCCCCTTCCTTAAAACATCCTGAACCGAACGATGATGACCGTCTCGACCTCTACCGGCTCGTTGTTGAGCACGGTGGGCTGGTAGCGCCACTGCTGCACGGCCTGCAGAGCAGACTGAACCAGCAACGGGTGCCCGTCAATCACCCGCAGGTTCTGAATCGTGCCGTCCTTTGCGATGACCGCCTCCAACTTGACCTCTCCTTGGATGCGGGCTTGCCGGGCCAGGGGTGGATAGACGGGATCCACTTTGTTGACCAGGCGGGCGTCCTGCACGCCGGTGCTGACGCGGATGCGCTGCGGGGTGATCTTCGGCGGCGGCGGCACGCCGGAAGGAACGCCTCCGAGCACGCCACCCAGCACGCCTCCGATTTGCCCGCCCGGCACACCGCCGGGAACACCGCCGGGCACGCCGACCGAACCGGCGTCCTCAATCGGGTCTTCCTTCAGGATGACAATCTCGCGCGGAATCTCTTTCGGAGCTCGGAGCTTGCCGGCATCCATCAGGCTGGTGCGGCGAACACGGCGCACCGGTTGGGGGGCGGCGGCGGGCGGCGGCGGTGGAGGAGGAGGCGGGGGCGCGGCCAGCCAGGTGCTGCTCAGACCCTTCAGGTCGATGGCCTCGGTGTAGAGCAGGGGGATGAGAATCAGGACGCCGACGAACAGCGTTTGGAGGCTCAGGGACAGCATGAAGGCCCAGGGATTGCCCTTCTTTTTCCTTACTGGAGAGGAATCCAGCATGTCGTCAAACATCGTTCACCGCCTCTTCCTACCGGCCTCTCTCACTTTCGGTGGCTCGGCCGGCATGCGATCAATCCGAGCCGAAGGAGGTGCTCCGGCCCCGGTCTTTGCCCGACTTATCCATCCTACCACAACCGGACTGGCAATAAAGATGGAAGAATAAGTCCCCACGATGATTCCCACCACCAAGGTGAAAGCAAACCCTCGGAGTACCTCGCCGCCCAGGAAGAATAACGCCAGGACGGTAAGGAATGTCAACCCCGAAGTAAGGATGGTGCGGCTGAGAGTCTGGTTGAGGCTGCGGTTGACCAGGTCGACGAAGGGCTCGTGGCGCCGCAGGCGCACGTTTTCGCGGATGCGGTCGAAGACCACGATGGTGTCGTTGACCGAGTAGCCGACCAATGTGAGCAGCGCGGCGACCACAGTGAGGCTGAACTCATAATTGAAGAGGGAAAGGAAACCCAGGGTGATGAGAATGTCGTGCAAGGTGGCGATGGTGGCGCCGATGCCGTAAATCTGCTTGTCCACCAGGCGCAGAACCCAGCGCGCGCCGTCGGCCAGCAACCCCGTCCTGCCGGGGAGCCAGTCGTGCGCCAGTTGCGTGGGGAAGCGGATGCCGATGTAGATGAGCATGCCGAGCAACGCCAGTCCGGTGGCCAGCAGCGCCTGCTGGCGCAGTTGCCGGCCGACTTTCGGCCCGACCACTTCGACGTTGCGCACGACGAAGGGAGAAATGAAGCCGTCCTTTTCCAGCGTCGTCACCACCACGGGCGGCACCCCTTCGATTCCCTTGAGATCGTCAAAGCTCCGCAGCAGCCCTCCACGCTGGTTATCGCGGAAGTCGGTGATTCGTTCCGCGATCTCGCGGTAGCGGGCGGCGGCCTCGGTGGGCTGGGCGGAGAGCCCGATGGGGTCGCGCTTGAGCAGCTCGCTGGCCAGTGCCTCGGTGCCGATGTGGTTGAGGGTGATCTTATCGGCCGGGACCTGATAGGAAGTCTGCAGAGCGTTGAGAATCGCTTGGCGGCCGGCGTCGAGGGCTTCCTCCTCCGCGCCCTGCATCTCCAAACTGATGATGACTTCGTTGTTCTGCGCCGGGCCGTACTGCTGGATGGTGGTGGCGGTCAGGCCCTGCTGTCCCAGGTTGGTGCGAAGACGGTCGAGCTCCGGCGCTTCGGCGAACTTGACGTAAACCAGTGTGCCGCCCTTGAAGTCGATGCCGTAGCGCGGCCCGCCTTTGACCCACAGCGATACAACGCCGGCCAGGATGAGAATCCACGACAGGATGATGAAGTGCCACTTCCAGCGCAGGAAGTTGAAGTGGGCGGCGTGGAAGAATTCGATCATGTCAGATACTCAACGTAGCGGCGCGGGGCTGGCGGCTCAGGATCAGCTCAAACATCGCGCGGGAAACGTAGACGGCCGCGAAGAGGTTGGCCAGCAGGCCGATGGTCAGCGTCACGGCAAAGCCCTTGACCGGGCCGGTGCCGAAGCTGAACAGGAAAACGCAGGCGATGATGGTGGTGGCGTTGGTGTCGAAGATGGTCGTGAAGGCGCGGGCGAAACCGTTCTCCACGGAGGTGACCACACTCTTGCCGGAGCGCAGCTCTTCGCGGATGCGCTCGAAGACGAGCACGTTGGCGTCCACCGCCATGCCGATGGTTAACAGGATGCCGGCGATGCCGGGCAGGGTGAGGGTGGCGCCGGCGTAGGCCAGCACCGCCATCAGGATGAGCAGGTTGAGAAGCAGGGCCACAACGGCGTTGACGCCGGAGAACCGGTAGTAAAACAGCATAAAAAAAACCACAGCAACAAAGCCGGCCATGATGGAAGTGAAGCCGGCGCGAACCGAGTCGGCGCCCAGCGACGGCCCCACGGTGCGCTCCTCGAGATACTTGATAGAAGCAGGCAGCGCGCCGGAGCGCAGCACCAGGGCGAGGTCGTTGGCGCACTGCATGGCAAACTGGCCGGTGATGCGGCCGGAATCCTCAATGCGGGCCTGGATGGTGGCGACGGATTGAATCTTGTTGTCGAGCACCACGGCGAGCGGGCGGTTGATGTTGCTCTCGGTGAAAGGCCCGAAGCGCGAGGCGCCGTCGCGGCTGAGAGAAAAAGCCACCTGGTAAGCGCCGGGAATTTCGGCGTTGGGCTCGGCGCGGGCGCTGCGCAGGTCGCGGCCGGTGACGGCGGCGACGCGAGTCACCAGGTACCATTCGGGGTTGGGGTTGACGGTCTTGGCGCAGACATCGAGGTGCGGCAGCAGCATGCCGTCGGGCGGAAGGATGCCGCCGAACTTGGCCAGCCCTTCGCCTTCGCTGGTAAAGGGCCCTTCCTTGACCAGCTTGATTTCCAGCAGGGCGGTAGATTGCAGAATGCTCTTCACGCGCGCCGGGTCGTCCACGCCGGGCAATTGGACCAGGATCTGGAATTCGCCGGCGCCGCCGTGCTCGGCGATAGTGGGCTCGGCCACGCCCAGGCTGTCAATGCGTCGGCGGATGGTTTCCATGGCGGCGCGCAGCGTATCCTGGCGGATCTGCGCCTGGTAGGCAGGCGTCATCTCCAGCACGTAACCGCTCTGGTCGCCGCCCAGCGAGCCCAGGATGTATCCGCCCTGGTATTGGCTGACGAGGAAGTCGCGAGCCTTCTGGAGCTGCTCGGCCGGGATGCCTGTGATCTGCACGTGGGTGAGGTCGGTCTTGTGCACCGCCTCGTAGGTGATG
>JAXIPK010000245.1:0-11491 GCA_045402975.1 Acidobacteriota bacterium | reverse complement strand
CCCAAGTTCTCGTGGCCGCCGTAGCGGGTTTCGAGCACTTGGGCGAGAACAAGGCGCTCTTCTCCCGCATCTATGAAGTCAACGGCCACACGCCCATCTGGGCGGTATTCGACGACAACTACACCCGGCTGGCGATGCGCCAGCTTCTCCCCGAAGCCGCCAAGTTTCCCCAGTTCACGGAGGCGGCGCGGCGTTTTCGCGGCGGGCTGCTGCGGGTGGACCTGGCTCGAGAGGCCAGCGTGGTTTTCCAGGCCTGGTGTGCGCAGCCGGCCGACGCGCAGTCGTTCTCCATGCTGCTGCAGGTGGGCTTGATGGCCCAGAGCTGGAAAGTTCAGGAGAGCGACCCGGTCTTGAGCTCTGTGCTCAAGAATACCGCTATCAAGACGGCGGGGGACCGGCTGGAGCTTCAGGTTTCGATCGCGGAGAACGACCTCAAGGCGCTGCTCGAGCGCCGTTCCCTTCTCTAACTACTTCTTCTGCGGGTCGCCGGGCTTGCGGTTGGGCGGGTTCTTACTCCAGACCAGGCTGGAGGGACTCTGCTTGACCGTGTCAGTGATCTCGCGCAGGTTCTCGGTGGTGACTTCGATGTTCTCGATGGTGTTGTCGAGCTGATCGCGGTTGGCCACCAGCAGCCGGCGGAATTCCTCCATCGTGGTCTCGGCTCGCGCCAAGGCCTTGCGCAGGTCGCGCAGGGTGCGCTGCACTTCAGCGTCGTCGTCCTTGGCCAGGTTGTTCCAGTTGGCCAGCACCGTGTCGAGGTTCTTCCGCGTTTCCTTGATCTCGTCCATGAACTTGTCGATCTTGGCGCTGGAGCTGTCGAAGTTGGCCAGGATCGTCTTCAGGCGCGGCTTGGCATCAGTGAGGATCTGATCCATCTTGGTGAGCGAGGCGCGGACGCGCCTGCGGTTCTCCTCGTTGGTGAGGTCGTTGATGTTGTCGAGGGCTTCGCGCATCTTAGGGCGGAGCTCTTTGATGGTGGCCTGGGCCTCGTCGGTGGTGCCGCCGAAGCTATCCACCAATTCGCCCCATTGCGTGGACTCCTTGGCGGGGATTTCGCTGCCAGAGGGCAGCAATGCGGCCTGGGGGCTGCCGGGAGCCACTTCGACGTAATTCTCGCCCAACATGCCGAGAGAAGTAATCTTGGCGGTGCTGTCTGTCCGCACCGGGGTCTGCGTGTCCACGGTGACGGTCACCACGGCGCGGGTGGCGTCTTCCTTGTCGAACGCCAGTTGCTCGACGCGTCCCACTTTCATTCCGGCGTAGCGCACCGGCGAGCCCGGCTCGATGCCACCGGCGAACTTGGTGCGCACGGTGTAGGTGTTCTTCGGGCTCCCGAAGATATTCAATCCGCCGACCAGCGCCATGGCCGCCAGCACCAGGATGATGGACACCAGCACGAACAATCCGACTTTGACTTCTTCGCTGCGACCCATGGCGTTGCTCCTCGTCTAGGATCCGGAAGGGGCGGTGAGCGACCGTAGATAGGCCTCACCGTCGCGTTCGGGCGCCTCCGGTATTCGGTTCAGAAACTGCTGCACGCGCGGGTGCTTGTTCTGGCGAATCTCCTCCGGCGTTCCCAGCGCCACAATCTCTCCCGCGAACATCACCGCAATGCGGTCGGCGATGAGATAGGCGCTGGCCAACTCGTGCGTTACCACCACAATGGTCATGGGGAAGGTCTGCTTGAGCTTGAGCACCAGCTCATCAATGCCGGCGGCGGTGATGGGGTCGAGCCCGGCAGAGGGTTCGTCAAAGAGCAGTATCTCCGGGTCCAAGGCGAGAGCGCGCGCCAGCCCAGCCCGTTTGCGCATGCCGCCGCTCAATTGTGACGGCATCAGATCCTCGAAACCGCCCAGCCCCACCAGCCCCAGCTTCATCCGCACCAGAACTTGAACGGTGGAATCATCGAGCTTGGTCAGCTCGCGCAGAGGGACGGCGACATTCTCACCCAGGTTCATCGAGCCGAACAGCGCTCCGCTCTGGAAGAGCACGCCCATCTGTCGCCGCAGGACTTGCAGCTCGCTGTCGGGGCTGTGGCAAACGTCGGTGCCTTTCATGTAGACGTGGCCCAGCGCCGGCTTCTCCAGCGCCAGCATGTGGCGCAGCAGCGTGCTCTTTCCGGTTCCGCTCGAGCCCAGCAGCACGATGGTCTCCCGCGGCTGAATACTGAGATTGATGTTGTTCAGGATGCGCCGCTCGCCGTAGTAGGTGGTGAGGCCTTCAACCTTGATGATGGGCTCGTCCGCCATGAGGTTCACCAGATGTAATAGAAGAGGCCGCTGAAAAACATGTCGGCCGCGATAATGGCACTGATGGATACAACCACCGCGTTGGTGGTGCGTAGACCTACGCCCTCGGCGCCGCCGCTGACCGAGAATCCCTCATAGCAACCCACCTCGGTGATGATGATGCCGAAGATGACGCTCTTGACCAGACCGGAGAAGATGTCCTTGAGCAGAAGGGCGTCCAGCGCCCGGCTCCAGTAGAGGGTGAGCGGCATCTCGATTTCCGTCATCCCGAAAATCGAGCCGCCCACGATGCCCATGAAATCCGCCACCAGGGTCAAGCACGGCATCATCAGGATCAAGGCCAGGTATTTGGGCACCACTAGAAACTTGATCTTGCTCAATCCCATGGTGTCGAGGGCGTCGAGCTCTTCGCCGACTTTCATCGTCCCCAGCTCGGCGGCAAAGGCGGAGGCCGAGCGGCCGGCGACGATGACGGCCGTCATCAACGGCCCCAGCTCGCGCGCCATGGCAATGGCCACAATATTCACCACCAGCACACTGGCACCGTACTTGCGCAGCTCGTTGGCGGTTTGAAAAGCAAGTATCAGTCCTATGAACAGAGCAATCAGAGAAACGATCGGGATGGCGTTGACTCCCGCCAGCACCATCTGGTGGATGGCCGCGCGCCCGCGCAGGCCCTTGCCCTGAATGGGCGCCACCAGAGTCCAATAGATGGCGTCCTTTCCCAGGGTCGTGATTCCGCCCAGGTAGCGGAGTAAGGCCATGCTCCGCGTGCCGACGTATGCCAGGAGGGCGGTCATGGAAGGCTAAGAAGTGCCGGGGGCGCTGGCCAACTGCCGCAGGGCATCATCCTCGTTCTCAAAAATCTTGAACACCTTGTCCAGGCGAACCAGCTCCAGCACGTTGCGGGTGTTCTTGGTGAGCCCGTAGAGCCCGAAGGTGGCCTTCTGGGCCTGGGCGGCCTTCAACCCCTCCACCAGCGTGGCGATGCCCGAGCTGTCCATGTAGGCGACCTGAGCCAGGTTCACCAGAACCGCGTTCTTGCTCTTCAACGCGCCGAAAATCTTTTCTCGCAGCGCCGGCGTGGACTCGAACGTAATCTGACCGTCGACATCCACAATGGTGGTCGAACCCTTCTGGCGGACGTTGACGTTCATGGCCGGCCCTCCGTGGCGGCAAGGTAGTGAACCAGAGTCAGCCGCATCTTGCCCTCCGCCGTCTGGTCAAACACGACGCGATCAAGCAGCTGCGTGAGCAGGCAGGCATCGGGCTCGTTCATGGCGTCCGGCCCGGCATCGTGGCCGTCTTCGAGACTGATTTCCACTCGGTCCTCATAGCCCGCAAATTGAAGTTCCACTTCTTCCCTTTCTTCTCCGGCTTTGCGCATCACCTGCCGGCAGGCGCACGCCAGACCTTCGATTAGGTTCCGCTGCGCGCCTTCCCCAAATCCCAGATGCTCGGCCAGGCGGCCCGTCATTCCCTGAACCGCGGGGATGAGCTCAGGGTCGGGGGTCAGCTTCATCGCCAGACCAATTCGCCTGTGGTCGGTCATCACAGGAACAGAAAACCCCTCCCTGCGGCCTTACCCTGCCTGGGATGGTCCCACGACGTCGGGAGCATACACTAAAAGGTTCCCGCGTGCCAGTTTCTCGCTGCCGCCCTAGTGTCCCAGCTCATCCTGCGTCCGGTACTCGCAGGCTTCGCGGCAATCGGCGCAGTAGTAGAGACCGTCACCCACCAACCGCACCGAATCCGGGTTCTGGCACAGGATGCAATAGCGCGGACAAGGACACTTCTCTTCCGGCAGATCGCATTGCATGCAGCGGAAGACTTTTTCCATCGCCCTCTCCCCGACGCCTTCACTATACCACTGCGAAGCTGCTGCACAACAGCGGGGCGATTGACAGCCTGTGCCCACTCCCCTTACTCTGGATTATCCCGAGTGTCTCGACAAAGGAGAAGGAATGGCCACGGCAGTCGCTCCCAAGCGCAAGAAGCGTAAGAAGTCGGTACTGAAGAACATTCGCCAGGCGGTGCACCGCGCCCAGATCAATCGCGCCAACCGCAGCCAGCTGCGAACCCAGGTGAAGCGTTTCCGCCGCGCCCTGGCCAGCGGCAACCTGGCCGAAGCGCGCCAACTGCTGCCGCAAACCGTTTCACTCCTCGACCGCTCGGTGCGCAAGGGCATCCTGCACCGCAACGCCGCGGCGCGGACCAAGTCGCGCCTGCTGCGCCATTACCAGAAGCTGGCCGGAGCTGCGGCCTAACGAACTCCGGCGCGCTGGTGCGCCGGCGCGCTTCCCGTCAAACGCACCACCAGAAGCTCCACCACCGTCTTGGGGTCGGGCGGCGAAGACTTGAGCGCCTCATCCGCTTCCGCCAGCGCGGCCAGCCCCTGCCGCAGTTCTTCCACCTGAAACTTGCGCGCCTGCCGCAGCAGTTGCGAGACGCGCGTCGCCGGCGCGCGCAGAGCGGCCGCTGCCTTGTAAGGTGAAACTCCCGCTGGAAGCTCGCGGGCGATGAGCAGTTGCCGGTAGAGCCAGGCCAGCAACCCCACCAGCCCGATGGGATTCTCACCCTGGGCGAGCAGCCGCTCGAGCAAGGCCAGCGCCTCGGTGCGGCGCCGCTCGGCGAGAAAATCCACCATGTCGAAAACGCTGAACTGCCGCGCGGCCACCACCACCGCGGCCAGGTCGTCCATCGTCACCTCGCGGGCGCCGCCCACAAAGGCGCGCAGCTTCTCCAGCTCGGCGTGCAGCCGGCCCTGCTCGGGGCCGAGAACATAGACCAGGTCTTCCGCCCGCTCGCGGCTCAGCTTCAATCCGATCTTGCGTGCCCACTCCTCGGTCGCTCGGACCGCGGCCGCCCCCTGGGGTGATTCGGTTTCGTGGACCTCGCACTTTTCCTGCAGCAACCGCGCGACGCGGGTGCGGTTGTCGAGGCGCTCCTCCTCAAAAAGAAGCACGGTGAATTCGGGAAGTGAATCGAGCAGCGCCTCCAGCCGCTCGACTTCCTCTTCCCCAAGCCGCTCCACCTCGCGCAGCAACAGCACTTGCCGCGGGCTGAGCAGCGTCGGCGCCGCGGCGGCTCGCTCCACCTCGGTCAGGTCGCCGCGGGAAAGTGAGAATTCCCGCACTGCAAAAGGACGCGCCTCAGCAGGCACACTGGCCGCAATAATCTTCTCGCGCTCTTGCGTGCGCAGGTAGGAGTCCTCACCAACGATGAGATGACGATTGGATTCCGCCGACGGCCTGACTTTGCGTGCGTCCACGGCTCAGAAGTTCTCCAGTACAGCGCTGACCAGCGCGGCGCCGAAGTCGCGCGCCAGCCGCTCCAGGGCGGGCTCGCGCTCCTCGAAGAAGCTGTTGGCGTCGCCGGTAATCTCGTACTGGTCGCGGAAAACGTAGTTGGAGTTGGTGTAGAGCACCTGCTGGGTGTGCAGGTCGCGCATCTCGACCGAGAGCGTCACAGTCACCAGCACGGCGGAGGCGCGCCCGGTGGCAGGATCGAACAACACCGGCGCGGTGGTGGCCGTCAGCACTGTGCCCCGCAGCACCGCGTCCGCTCCTTCCTCGACTCCGACCACTTGGTAGCGCGTGCGGTGAATGAACTCTCGCATCACCGCGTCGGTCAGCCGCTGCTCCAGGCCCATCGAGGTGGTTCGGTTCTCGAAGGCCGGCACGGCGATGACCTTGAGGTTCTGCGGCAGATTGCTTCCCCGCCCCGCCACCCGGTAACCGCAGGCCGAGGCGGCCAGCGCCGTCACTACCAGAGCGACCAGCGCCACGAGTTCAGTCGACGAGAGTTTCCGCAATGTCCACCGCCGTTTGCGCCGTCAAGCGGAGATTGTCCGCGACCGCCCAGAGCCAGAACGCCGCCGGCCGTTTCCGATCGCGCACCACTGGCCCGATGACCACTTCGTCGCGCCCGGCCACATCCACCGCGCCGGCCGGAGTGTCGTCCTGCTTCAGAACAGAAACCCGGCGACCCTCGAGCGCGCGCTCCACCTCCGTCACTTCGGCCGGCTTCTCCAACTCCACCAGCACCGAGAGACAATGAGCGTGGAACACCGGCGCCTGCAGGACGCGCAGCGCCACTCGCTCCGCCAGTCGCGGGGCGCGCCGCTCCATCTGCCGGTAGAGTTTCTCCTCAATCTCTTCCAAGTGCGCGGTGCTCTCGGCGCCGTAGCGGGCCAGCAGATTGAACGCCACCTGGGCGTCGAACACCGCGCGCGGGAAGCTTTGAAACGAGAGCAGCCGCACCGTCTGCGCCTGCAATTCGTCCAAGCCGGCGGCGCCGCGCTCGGAGACCGGCTCGAAGATGTTGGCCACCGCCAGCCGCACCGGCAACTTCGCGTTCAGCCGCCCGAGCAGTACCAGCAGCGCAATCGCCGCGGCGTGCGGCACCGTATACCACCGCCGGGGCGAATCGTCCATCGGGGGCAGGCAGTCGTCCAGGAACGGTACTCGTACCCGCGCCTCAGGGACGTCGAGCAGCGCGTGGCTCAGATCAATGACGGCCGCGGTCCCCGCGGCGGCCTGCGGCCAGTTCTGGAGCGTGAAGGGGTCGGCAGTCGAAGCGAAGAAGACAAGGTCGTTCTCGGTGAAGGTCCCGGCGTCGATCGCGCCCACCAGCGCGGGCTCGCCCTCAAACTCCGTCAACTGGCCCAGCGCCTCGGGGTCGTCGAGCAGGACCAGCTTGCGCAGCGTGAACAGCCGCTCTTCCAGAACCTGCTTGACCTCTTTGCCTTTCAGCGAGGTGGCCCCGACGATGGCCACACGCAGCCCGCTCTCCTTTCCGGCCGGGTTCATTTCGCGCTCACTCGGCGTGCCCGGTCAGGCGTCGCCGCCCCTCCGCCAGCAGGCCGGAGACAAGATAGGTGCTCGCCAGCGCCAGCAGAACCGGACGTGAGTAGAACCAGATTAGTGCCACCAGTACCGCAATACCGATGATGGAGCGGCCGCGGCCGCCGAAGCTGAGTTGCTTGAAGCTCGGATAGCGGATGGGGCTCACCATCAGCAGCGCCAGCAGCGCTACCAGTCCCGCCCAGGCCGCCGCCAGATGCCAGTCGGTGATGGGCGCCTGCACAAAGTGAACCATCGCCGCCACCATGCCGGCCCCGGCCGGAATCGGCAGGCCGACAAAAAACCGGTGCGAATGAGTGCCCGGGTGAGCAGTGGTCGGAACCGGCAAGACGTTGAAGCGCGCCAGCCGCCAGGCGCCGCAGAAAGCAAAGATGAAGCAAATGCCCCAACCGATTCCGTAGACGTGCCGCGCCAGCAGCGGGTCGCCGGCAGCCTGCGCCGTAACCCCGCGAAGACCCCACACTAGCGCCAGAAAAGCCGGCGCGATGCCGAAGCTGATGACGTCGGCCAGCGAGTCGAGCTCCTTGCCGAAAGGACTCGCCACCTTGCGCAGCCGCGCCACGCGCCCGTCAAGCCCGTCGAAGAGAATTGCCCAGCCGATGAACTTGGCCGCGGAGTCCAAATCGAAAGGCGTGCCGCGCGCGGCGGCAAGGATGGCGACATAGCCGAAAAAAAGATTGCCGACGGTGAGGACCGAGGAGACCAGGTCGATGCCGCGCTGGACTTCGTGGTTCGGCTCTTCGCTCATTCGCGTATGGCCAGGATGGTGGAGCCGCCGCGCACCTGCTCCCCGGGCGCGACCCGAACACGGTAACGCGGCTCGAAGAATACTTCAACCCGCGAACCGAAACGGATCATCCCCACGCGCTCGCCGCGTTCGAGCTCATCACCCGGCTTCTTCCAGAACTCGATTCGCCGAGCCAGGATGCCCGCGATCTGGCGGAAGACCACGCGGGTGTCTTCGCCTTCCATCACGACTTCGTTCTGCTCGTTTTCCCAACTGGCCTGCGGCCGCGAGGCGACGTGGAACTTCCCGGGGCGATAGGTAACCTCGGCGATGCGGCCGGCGATGGGGGCGCGGTTAACGTGCACGTTGAAGACGGAAAGGAAAATGCTCACCCGCGTCAGCGGCCGCCCTTCCGGAACGATTTGATCCACTGTGAGTACGCGACCATCGGCGGGCGAAACGATGGCGCCAGGCGTCGTGGGAATCACGCGTCCCGGGTCGCGGAAGAAAAACAGCACGAACGCGGCCAGCGCCAGCAGCGCACCGCCGGCGACCCACCAGCCCAGCCAGAACAGCAGCGCCGCGGCCAGCGCGGGGACACTCGCAAACACGTAGCCAGTTCGGATCATCGGAGTCTCAATGCTGTTTTTCTGCGGTTCCTCCGCACGGTACCACGGGCGACGCGCGGCTTCAAGGTGCCGGCCCGGCAGCGACGGTGAGCGGGCGCGCGCAGACGACCGCGTCCTCCTCCGGCTCGCGGTAGTAGTTCCGCCGGCGCGTGCGCTCCTGGAAACCGAGGGCGCGGTAGAACTCGAGTGCCGACTGGTTCGATGCTCGCACCTCGAGCCAACAGTGCTGCGCCCCGAAGGCGCGGCCGCGTGCCAGCGCTTCTGCCACCAGCCGCCGCCCCAGGCCACGGCGACGCTGCGCCGGCCGCACGGCCAGGTTGAGAATCTCCATTTCGTCCGCCATCACCCGCGCCAGAACAAAACCGATCCCCTTGTCCTCTTCATCCTCAGCCAGCAGGCAGAGGGTTCCGTCGGCGGAGAGCAGGCTCTCGTAGTCGGCTCCGCTCCACGGCGCCGCACCCAGGGAAGCCTGCTGAATCGCGAGCAGCGGCTCGAGGTCATCGCGCCGGGCGTCGCGCAGAGTCATTTTTCCTTCCACAGTAGCTCCGCGTCCGAGCGGCGTACGTAGTTGGCTTCAAGGTGCAAGGCGTCAACCGATTCGCCTCGAGCAAATTTGCGAGCGCCCAGGCGGGCCACGGCGTCGGCGAGAACCGGGGAGACGTCCTCGCGCCGAGCGAAGGCAAAGGGGCTGGCGGCGATCTGCGCGTGCCAAGAACTGAGTTCGGGACCGACCAGCGTGCAGGTCTCCGGACGGACGCCCTCGGCCCGAAGCGTGGCCAAAAACTCGGGCAAGGTGAGCACACGCTCCGGAGCGCAAGAGATGATTTCAACTTCCCGCTTCTCGTAGACTCCGGCGAAAACCTGGCCGCGATAAGCATTAACGATGGGTAGGAGCAGGCCGCGCGCACGGGCGCTTTCGCACACCGCTTCCAGCACGCTCACCGGCACGACCGGCTTGCGGTGCATCTCCGCGAGCCCTTTTACGACGGTCAGACCGATACGCAGCGCGGTGAAGGCGCCGGGGCCGTTGGCGACGGCGTATACATCTATATCGCGAAGCGCGATGCCGGCCTCGCCGGCAGCCTGTTCGATGTTGCGGAAGAGTTGCACCGAGTGCTGCTCGTCGCTGCGCGGCGCCACCAGGGCAACGACTTCGGCGTCGCGCACCAGCGCCACGCTCGCATTCCTCGTTGTTGTGTCCACCGCCAGCATCCACATAGCGCTCCCCACAACCTACATTATAATGGCGACACTCCCATGACAGCGCCGGTGCCTGCAACGCCGTTGATGCGGCAGTACCTTGCCATCAAGAAGCAGTACCCGCACGCGCTGTTGCTCTTTCGTCTCGGGGATTTCTACGAGCTTTTCTTCGACGACGCCAAGGTGGCGGCGCGCGAGCTCGAGATCACACTCACGGCACGTCACCGGGAGAGCGGCTCGCCGGTGCCGATGTGCGGAGTTCCCTACCATGCGGTCGAGAGCTACATCGCCAAGCTCATCCGGCGCGGTTACAAGGTCGCCATCTGCGAGCAGACGGAAGAACCGAGTAAGGCGAAGAAGCTGGTGCGGCGCGAGGTGGTGCGAGTCATCACGCCGGGCACGGCCACCGACACGGCGCTGCTGGAGCCGCGCGAGAACAACTACCTCGTCGCCTGCCTGCCGCGCCCGGACCATCAGCTTGTCGGGCTGGCCTACGCCGACCTCTCCACCGGCGAGTTCCGCGCCACCGAGTTCGCCGGGGCCGACTGGCTCAACCGCTTGCAGGAGGAGTTGTTGTACCTGGCGCCGCGCGAGTTGCTGCGGCCGCAGCAGGGGAGCCTCGGCCGTCGGGTCGCAGGAGACGGGCTGCGCGCCTCGCTGGTCGAAACGCCGCTCGAAGATTGGCTGTTCGATGCTGACCAGGCCGAGCGCCTGCTGCGCGAGCAGTTCGCCGTAGCGACGCTCGAGGGCTTGGGGCTCTCGGACAAACCGCTGGCGGTCGGCGCCGCGGGCGCGCTCGTCCACTACCTGCGCGAAACGCAGCGCAGCACGCTCGACCACCTCGGACGACCGGCTTTCTACCAACAGCAGGAAGCGCTGGTGCTCGACAGCGTTTCGGTGCGCAACCTCGAGCTCGTTGAGCCGCTCTTCGGCAACGACCGCTCTACTACACTGCTCGCCTCGCTCGACCTCACCGTCACCGCCGCCGGCGGACGGCTGCTGAAGAACTGGCTGCTGCGACCGTCGGTTTCACTCGATGAAATCACCGCACGTCTCGATGCCGTGGAGGAGCTGGGTGGCGTCACGTTGGAGCGCGATGAAACCCGACGCACTCTCGGCCAGGGGTATGACCTCGAGCGCTTGCTGAGTCGCTGCACGCTGGCCGTGGCCACTCCACGCGATTTGCTGGCGCTGCGGCAGACGCTGGAGCTGCTCCCCAGTCTGCGCGGCCAGCTTGAAACCTTTTCGGCGGCGCGCTTGAAAGAGCTGGCCGCCGCGGTGGATGAGCTGCCCGAGCTGCGGGAGCAGATTCGCCGCGCCATCAGCGAGACCGCGCCCGCGAGCCCTGCGGAGGCGGGCATCATCCGCGAAGACTACAACGCTGAGCTCGATGAGCTGCGCCAGTTGCGTGCTCACGGCACGCGCTACATCGCCGAGATGGAAGCGCGCGAGCGACAGCGCACCGGCATCGGCTCGCTCAAGATGCGCTACAACCAGGTCTTCGGCTACTACATCGAGGTCTCGAAACCCAACCTGGCGCGCGTGCCCGCCGACTACGAGCGCAAGCAGACGCTCGTGAATGCCGAGCGCTATACCACGCCGGAGCTCAAGGAGTACGAGCGCAAGGTGCTTTCGGCGGAAGAAAAGATTCTCGGGCTCGAGCGGCGGCTGTTCGACGAGGTGCGCAGCGTCGTGGTGGCGGCTTCAGCGCGCATCCGCTCGACCGCGGCGGCGCTGGCGCAGGTGGACGTGCTGGCGAGCTTCGCTGAGCTGGCGCGCGCCCGCGGCTACGTGCGCCCGGAGTTCAGCGATTCGGGCGAG
>JAXIPK010000220.1:0-4946 GCA_045402975.1 Acidobacteriota bacterium | reverse complement strand
CAACCTGTGGAACAGCGTGGTGCGCTGGGAGCTGCGCACGCGGCTTTTTCTCCGTACGCTGGAGTTTTTCTGGCAGGAGGGTCACACCGCCCACGCTACTTACGACGAAGCGCAGGCCGAAACCATCCAGATGCTCAACGTCTACACCGACTTTGCCTTCAACGAGGCCGCCGTGCCCGTCATCCCCGGGCGCAAGTCAGACTCGGAAAAGTTTGCCGGCGCCGACGTCACCTACTCGCTGGAAGCGATGATGGGCGACACCAAGGCGCTGCAGTTCTGCACCTCGCACAACCTGGGGCAGAACTTCGCCAAAGCGTTTGAGATCCGCTACCTCGACCCGACCGGAGTGCTGCAGCACTGCTGGACGACCTCGTGGGGCCTCTCGTCGCGCGTCATCGGCGCCATCATCATGGTGCACGGCGACGACCAGGGGCTGGTGCTGCCGCCGCGCCTGGCGCCGTTTCAGGCGGTTGTGGTGCCCATCTTCCGGAGTGACGACGAAAAGGCGACGGTGCTGCCGGCCGCCAAGAAAGTGTACGAGACTCTGGTGGCCGCCGGCGTGCGCACCAAGCTCGACGACCGCGAGGGCATCACCCCGGGCTTCAAGTTCAACGACTGGGAAATGCGCGGCGTGCCCCTGCGGGTCGAGATCGGCCCCAAGGACGTCGCCAAGCAGTCGGTGGTGCTGGCGCGGCGTGACCGCCCGGGCAAGGAAGGGAAGTCGTTCGTGCCGCTGGCCGGCTTGCCCGACACGGTGAAGCAATTGCTGGTGGACATCCAGGCAGCGCTCTTCGAGCGCGCCCTGGCCTTCCGCCGCGCCCATACGGTCGAAACCAGCGATTACAACGAGTTCAAGGCCGGGGTCGAGAACGGCTTTGTCCTCGCCCACTGGTGCGGCGCCTCGGCCTGCGAGGACAAGATCAAGGAAGAAACCAAAGCCACCCTCCGCTGCGTTCCCCTCGAACAAACCACCGACCCGGGCCTGCCCGCCGAAGCCCGCAGGGCGCAGGCGGGGCGCTGCATCGTCTGCGGCCAGCCCTCCCAGGAAAAGGCCATCTTCGCCAAAGCCTATTAGCTTGCCACTGGATTCCAGTTCTCGACACGCGCCTCGCGTGGTGCTAGTATTCACTTCGGCGCCAGAAGCGGAATGCAGCGGAAAGCTCGGAGTTCCTCCAAAAGGAGGGTAATGATGTTGACTCACATCGCTGGTTCGCCGGCTCGCTCCGAGCGCGGCGGCAGCAAGCTTCAGGTTCTTTTCGCGCTGGCCCTGACGGCGGCCCTGCTGGTCGCCAGCGTCCGCATCATTCCGGTTTACATCGCCGCCTTCAAGCTCGAGGACGAGGTGCGCCAGAAGTGCAAGTTCGCCCCGGTCGAGCGCAAGTCGCCCGAGCTGGTTCGCGAAGAGCTGCTGAAGACCGCCCAGGAGTTGGATTTGCCGCTGCACCGCGAAGGGATCCAGATTGCCCCCACCAGCGGCGCCGGGCTCAAGATCAGCATCAAGTACACCGTGCCGGTGGATTTGATCCTCTTCAACATCAATTTGCCGTTTGACTTCAGCGCCGACAGCAAATCCGCCATCTAATTAGAACGTGGCCGTACGCCTACGGATTCCGCCTGGCTTGTGGAGTCGCCCCTTCGGGCGGGCTCTGCTGCTGACCGCTCTCGCCGTTACGATGCTCGGCCTGGGCATCGGGCTCTACGTCTGGTTCCACTTCCAGGGGATGATTGACGCCCGCCTGCAAGGGCAGGTGTTCGAGAGCCGCTCAGCCATTTTCGCCGCGCCCGAGCCGGTGCGCGTCGGTGAGGCGCGCAGCCGCGACGACCTGCTCTCCCAGCTTCGCCGCTTCGGCTACAACAACACCGACCAGAATGCCACCGTCTATGGCCAGTATCGCGCTACACCGGCCAGCCTCGAAATCCGTCCCGGCCCGAGCTCGCGCGTGGGATCCGACCAGGCGGCACGGATTGACTTCGGCGGTGGCCGCGTCCTGCGCATCGTTTCCTTGAAGGATGGAGCGCCGCGCGAGTCGATCTGGGTGGACCCGCCGCTGCTCACCAATCTCTTTGACAGCACCCGCACCAAGCGCCGCCTGGTGGTGTACGAAGAGATCCCGCCCAACCTCATCAACGCCGTGCTGGCCGCCGAGGACCGCCGCTTCTTCAGCCATCCGGGGATTTCCATCATTGATGGGTTTCGGGCGCTGTGGGCCGACATCCGCGCCGGCGCTCCGGTTCAGGGCGCCAGCACCTTGACCATGCAGCTTTCGCGCAGCTTCTTCCTGACCCCCGGCCGCACCATCAAGCGCAAGGCGTCGGAAGCGGTCATCTCGATTCAGCTCGAGCGCCGCTTCAACAAGGAGCAGATTTTCGAGCTCTACTCCAATGAGGTTTATCTCGGCCAGCGCGGCAGCTTTTCCATCCACGGCTTCGGCGAAGCGGCCCGCGCCTACTTCGACAAAGACATCACGCAGCTCTCGCTCCCCGAGTGCGCCCTGCTGGCGGGCATCATCCGCGGCCCCAGCCGCTACAGCCCCTTCCGCAACCCCGACCGCGCCCTGACGCGCCGCAACTACGTCCTCGACTCGATGGTCGAGACCGGCGCCATCCGGCCGGACGAAGCCGAGGCCGCCAAGAAGGCCTCGCTCAAGCTGGCCCCGGCCAACTTCGAGGCCAGCGAAGCGCCCTACTTCGTCGACCTGGTGCGCGACCGCCTGCTCGAGAAGCACTCCGAAGAAGAGTTGGTCTCGCAGAGCTATCGCATCCACAGCACGCTCGACCTCCGCTTGCAGGACGCCGCCGCCGCCGCCATCCGCGAGGCGATGCCCGAGGTGGACGCCAAGATCGCAGCCCGCTACAAGCGCAGCAAGCAGCCGGCGCCGGAAGTTCAAGTCACGCTCATCGCGCTCGACCCCCGCACCGGCGCGATCAAAGCGCTGGTCGGCGGCCGCGACTACACCCGCAGCCAGCTCAACCGCGCCATCGCTCCCCGCCAGCCCGGCTCGGCCTTCAAGCCGTTTGTCTTCGCCGCGGCTTTCGCCACCGGCTTGACCGACCCCGAGCACGCCCTGACGCCCATCACCACCGTAGTGGACGAGCCGACCGTCTTCGAGTTCGATGGCCAGGAGTATCAGCCGTCGAACTTCGGAGAAAAGTTTTTCGGCGTGGTGACGCTGCGGGAGGCGCTGGTGAACTCGCTGAACGTGGCCACCGTCAAGGTGGCGCAGATGGCGGGCTACTCGCAGGTCGCCGACACGGCGGTGGAGTCGGGATTGAACCCGCGCGTACGCCCCACACCGGCGATTGCGCTGGGCGCCTATGACTCGAGCCCGCTCGAGGTCGCCGGCG
The DNA here is from genome assembly GCA_045402975.1 of Acidobacteriota bacterium. Taxonomy (GTDB): domain Bacteria; phylum Acidobacteriota; class Terriglobia; order Acidiferrales; family 2-02-FULL-67-57; genus JACPRL01. The sequence continues at coordinate 1,601 of JAXIPK010000220.1, read as the reverse complement.
CTTACACCGTGTTCGTCAACTACGGGAAGTACGTCGCGCCGCAGCTCATCTCCAGTGTGGTCACGAATGACGGGCGGGTGCTCGACCAGACGGTGCCGCAGTCGAAGCAGGTGATGGACCCGCGCGTCGCCTACCTGGTGGTCGACGTCCTGCAGGACACCATCAACCGCGGCACCGGCGCCGGCTCGCGCGCTCGCGGGTTCACTTCGCCGGCGGCGGGGAAGACCGGGACGTCGCGCGATGCCTGGTTCGCCGGCTTCACATCGTCGCTGCTCTGCGTGGTCTGGGTCGGGTTCGACGACGCCCGCGACCTCGGCCTGCCCGGCTCCACCGCCGCACTGCCCGTCTGGACCGCCTTCATGAAGCGCGCTGTCGCGATAGCGCCCTACAGCAACACCGAGGAATTCGTCCCGCCAGAAGGAATCGTTTCGGTCCCGCTCGATGCCGACACGCTCTTTGTCGCCACGCCCGACTGCACCAACGTGCGCTACGAGCGCTTCATCCTCGGCACCGAGCCGCACGAGCTTTGCCCGCTCCACCGCCCCTCGCCAGCCTCCAATCCGGTGACGCGCACGCTGCTGCGCCTGTTCGGCGTGGGGCGCAAGAAGGAATCCACCGAAAACCCCGCCGCAGCGGAGTCGCCCCCGGCTCAAACACGACCGGGGGCAACCGCGCCGCCGCGCGCCGCAGCTCCCGCTCCGCAGAGCAGCCTACTCGAAGCCTATTTTGGTTCGTCTAATACAAAGCGGGAGCAACCCCGCACGGGCTCGGGTGGTTCCAAGAAGCCCAAGAAGAAGGCAGCCGGAGGAGGGTAACGGCGTGGCTCGGCTTCGTCGGGCGGCCATCCTGCTGGTCGTCGCCGCCGCGACGGCGTTTGCCCAGGAAGCTCCGCTCCTCACCGTCCTTCCGCGCACCGAGCGCATCCGCCAGCTTCAGCTTCAGGGCGACCTCCACATGGTTCGAAAGCGCTACCTGGAGGCCATCGACGCCTACGGCCGTGCGCTCCACGAATCGCCGCGCAATCCCGTGCTGCTCAACAAAATCGGCATCTCCTATCACCAACTGGCCCGCCTGCGCGATGCCCGCCGCTACTACGAGCTCTCCACCCAAGCCGACAAGAACTACTCCTACGCCTGGAACAACCTCGGCACCGCCAACTACGGGATGGAAAAATACGGGCGCGCCATCCGTTACTACCGTCGCGCCCTCAAGCTCGATCCCTCGCAGGCCTCCTTCCACTCCAACCTCGGCACGGCGCTTTTCGCCCGCAGGCAGTACGCCGAGGCGACCGAGGAGTTTCGCATCGCGGTTCTGCTCGACCCCGAGGTCTTTCGCCGCCGCAGCAGCTTCGGCATCGTGACCCAGGATTTCAGCGTTCAGGACCGCGCCCGCTACAACTTCCTGCTCGCCAAGACCTACGCCGCCTTGGGCTATACCGAAGATTGCCTGCTCGCGCTCCGCCACGCCCTCGACCACGGCCTTCCGGCCGAAGAAGCGCGCACCGATCCCGCCTTCGCCGGCCTGCGCGACGATGAGCGTTTCCAGGCGCTCTTCGCCCCGCCGCAGCCACCACAACCGTGACCGCTTTAGCGGTCACCCTG
>JAXIPK010000148.1:0-4515 GCA_045402975.1 Acidobacteriota bacterium | reverse complement strand
CCGTCCCACGTTCTCGGAGGAATTTACGATGAAAAGACATTCTGCAATCCTATTGACGGCGCTCATCACTGCGCTCTGCGTCGTGGCGCAGGCGCAAAACAAGGGCGAAGTCCTGATCAAGAACGCGACGATCATGACCGCCTCGCGCGGCGTGATCGAAGGCGGCTCGATCCTGATCCGCGATGGCAAGATCGCCGCCGTCGGCAAAAACAGCGAAGTCCGGGCGGGGGCGAACGCCAGGGTGATTGACGCCACGGGGATGTACGTCACGCCCGGTCTGATCGACGCGCATTCCCACTCGGCGCTCGACACCATCAATGAAGGCACAGTTTCGGTTTCGGCGATGGTGCGGATGATTGACGTGGTTGACAACACGGACATCAGCATCTACCGCCAGCTCGCGGGCGGCACGACGACGATTCACTCCATGCACGGCAGCGCCAACTCCATCGGCGGCACCAACGCCGTCATCAAGCTGCGCTGGGGCAAGGACGCCCGCGGGCTGCAGGTTGGCGGCGGTGACGCCGCCAGCCAGGTCGCGGTAGATGTCAATGTCGTCGGGGTCAATCACGTCCTCGATGCGGGCCATGGAGGAAACCGCAATGCTGCCCTCGTTCACGCCGCCGTCGATGGCAATGTGTGAGTGGCAGTCGATGATGCCCGGCGTGACGTACATTCCTGTGGCGTCGATGACCGTGGCCCCGCCGGGCACCTGGATGCTCTTGCCGACTTCGGCGATCTTGCCGTTGCGGATGAGGATGGAACCGCCCTCGATGGTGCCTTTGGTGACGGTGAGGATGGTGGCGTTCTGAATCACCGTGACGCCCGACTGCTGCGCGGCGACCGGAAGGGCGGTGGCGAGGGCGAGCAAGCCAAGAAGGATTCGAGTCTTCATCGTCGGCCTCCTAGTTGCCGTCCGGGCGCGTCCCGGTGAAATCAACGGTGGCCGGCCCGAAGCTGACGCTGCCGGTCATCTTGCTGGCTTCGACGCTGCCGCTGTAGGTGGCTTCGACGGTCCGCGGGCCCATGGTGATGCTCACCGTGAAGCTGAACTTGTTACCGCTCACCCAGCCGCTGGTGATGCTGGTGGTGCCGCGCGGGCCGGTGATGGAGCCGCTCAGGGTGCCATCGTCCGCCATGGTGAGCTCGGCGGTACGCTCCTCGGGGCCTTGCGGTGCGTTGAGGGCCAGCTTCCATTTGCCCGTCAGGTCGAGCGCGGGCTTCTCCTGCGGCCGGCCGGGCTCGTGGGCTTCGAACTTGCGGCCATCGACGAAGACCATCTTCACTTTGGTTTTCTCTTCGAAGAGGTCGCCATCGGTGACCACCAGGTTGGCGATCTTGCCGGGCTCGAGGCTCCCCAGCCGGTCGGCGACGCCGAAGATTTCCGCCGCGTTCAACGTGAGCGCGCGCAGAGCAGCGTCGGCGGGCAGTCCGGCGTCAATCGCTTTTTTGGCATTCTTCAAGACGTCCTTGGGATTGGCGATGCCGTCGGAGTAGAAAGCGAACTTCACCCCGGCCTTCTGCAATGCCGCCGGCGTCGAGGGCGCGCGGGCCCGCAGGCGCAGGACGCGCAGCGGCTCCTCGGCGTCGGGGTCGCCTTCCTTTTCCCGCTCCGGCCATTTCAGGCTGACCAGCACGGGGACTTTCTTCGCCGCCACGGCGTCGGCCACGGCGTAGCCCTGGTGGGCGCCGTAGACAACGGTGTTGACGTTCAAGTCCTGGCCAAGCTGGAGCGCGCGCTCGATCTCCTTCGCCCAGGTGGCGGGAATGAGCACCGGCCAGCGGTCGCCGACCGCGCTGTGCAGCGGCGGCAGGGAGCGGTCGTAGGGCGGCCGCTCCATCCCTTTGGGGTTGGCGGAGTAGGCCGCCCAGGCCTTGTCGCTCCACTCGGCGTCGGCGAAGACCTGCTTTTCGTAGGCCAGCACGCCCATCAGCGCGCTGGGGTAGCCGGTGAAGAAGCCGCCGGTGGCGCGCAGGTTGAGGCGGAGAGCCACCGGTGAGCGCACCACCAGGTCGCCGGGCCGGTCGCCGGCGAGATTGATGAAGGCGGCCTGACCGGTGATGAGGCCGCGGTCGCCTACGGTCACCGCCGAGGTGAAGCCCTGCTTGCGCCAGTTTTCGATGCGCTTGTCGTCGGTCTTGATCTGATCGGCGGCGTTGTCCCAGGAGGTTGTGCCGGGACGATCGTGCGCTCCCTCGGAGCGCGGCGCACGCTGCACCTGCGGAGCGGAAGGCGCTCCTTCCGCGGGTGCGGGCAAGCCGATAGTGGTCAGCGCATCAATCAGTCCGGGATAGACGGCCAAACCTTTGCCTTCGATGACCCAGGCCTCTGGTGGAATGGCGACGTTGGATCCCACGGCGGTGATGACGCCGTTGGCGAGGACGATGGTGCCGTTCTCAAGCACCGGCCCCGAGACCGGCACGATGCGCGCGCCGCGGATGGCGTAGTGACGCGGCGGGCTGGGCGTATCGGCTTGCCCCGAGCCGGTGGTAGATTGTTGGGCCCAGTTGAGTACCGGCAGAGCCGCGAGGGCCGCGATCAGAAGCACAGCGCACAGGGAAGGACGGCGAAGGCGCATGACACTCTCCTTGGGCGAGGTTCCCGGGTAAGAAACAGCAACAGACGCAAAGATGAATCTTCCGGTTACATCTTTTTTCCGCAGAGGCGGATGCTACCGGTGGCGAGTCCGGGTGTCAAGCGCGCCGCGCTTGACTTGCCGCTGGGGCCGCGCCTAAGATGCGCCATCCAAACGCCGGTGGGTGGGGAGGGAGTCCCGCTGCGCGTTCCGCGCTGGTGAAACGGCTGTCGGAGGGCCAAAGGGGAGTCTCATGACACGGCGTCCATCGAGCTTTCATCTTGCGCTGTTGCTGCTGCTGGCTGTGGCGTTGGTGACGACACTGGCGCCGGGCGCGCCGGCGGCGCCCAAGCCCAACCGCGGGGGCGGCTGGGAGGACGACTTCACCGGCGGCCAGCTCGACCGCAAGCGCTGGAACATCTCAAGCTGGTGGGCGCCGGGCTACCTCGCCAACAACCACGTCGGCTACTACGAGCCCGAGAACGTCAGCCTGCAGGGCGGCTATCTGGTGATGCGGCTGTGGCAGGAGCCCGGCCAGGTGGACGACAACCTGAACGGCGTCATCTCCCACGGCGCCCATGTCACCAGCAAGCAGAAGTACGGCTACGGGACCTACGAGTGGCGGATGCGGATGTCCTCGACCGCCACCACGCCGATGGGCGCCGGCCAGCCGGTGAGCGGAAGCGTTTCCGCCGGGTTCAACTATGTCAACAACTCGCAGACCGAGGTTGACTTCGAGTTCGGCGGCCACCTGCCCGAGACCCTCTACATGGTCAACTGGTACAACACCGACCCCGCCACCGGGCCCTTCGAGAGCCAGGAGCAATACAGCGCGGAGTTGATCTCCGGTCTCAACAGCCAGTTCATGACCTTCAAGTTCGTCTGGAAGCCGGGCGAGATTTCCTACTACGTCAACGACCAGTTGAAAGCTGTGCACACCAGCAATATTCCCACCGCGCCTGCCTACTTCATGATCAACCACTGGGGGACGAACAACCCCTACTGGGGCGGCCCTGCCACCTTCAACACCGACCGCTACTTCTACATCGACTGGGTGCGCTACACGCCCCTGCCCTGAAGCCTTCCCGGATGGAACGGAAGAAGTTCGAGCGGCTGGTGGAGGAAACGCTGGCGAAGCTGCCGGCGCGCTACAGTGAGCTGCTCGAGAACGTTGTCATCATTGTCCAGGACTACCCGGCGGGGCAGAGGCGCACGCCGCCCGACGACGAAGAGCTGCTGATGGGTGAGTTCGTCGGCGTGCCGCGCACCGAGAAGAGCATCTTCGAGCCCGGCCCGCCCGACCAGGTGCTTCTCTACCAGAAAAACATTGAAGCTGTCTGCGAATCCGAAGAGGAAATCCGCGAGGAAGTGCGACTGACCGTCTTGCACGAGCTGGGGCACTACTTCGGGCTGGAAGAAGACGAACTCGAACACCTGTAGTCGGGAGGGTTTGGCACCACAAGGCGACAAGCAGATCCTTCGACTGCGTCCCGACTGTCATCGGGACTCCGCTCAGGATGACAAAGGAGGGAAGTCAGCGCAGGGTGCGGGTGGAGGCGCTGAATTCCTTGATGACCTGAAAGCCGAGCCGTTGGTAAAGCGCCACGGCATTGCGGTTGGCTGTGGTGACGGTGAGCGAAACCCCGCGGCAACCACTCGCGGCGGCGCGCTGCAAGGAAGCGAGGAGCAGCTCGCGCCCCAGTCCGCGCCTCTGCATCTCCGGGCGCACGGCGACTTGAGTGATGTGGGCGACGCCGGGAGCCACTTCCGAAGCCAGCACCGCGCCCACCAGGCCACGGGTGTCCGGGGCCACCACCGACCAGCCGGGCTGAAACACACCGCAACCGGGGAAAACAACGATGTTCTGCAGAAAGCGCTGGGCGCCGGCCAACGTGCCGTAGTGGTCGTTGATCTGGCTGTCCATGTGGCCGCGGTAGGC
>JAXIPK010000288.1:0-2774 GCA_045402975.1 Acidobacteriota bacterium | reverse complement strand
CCAAGCTCAACCTCGACAAAGTCGCCATCGTCTCCGGCATCGGCTGCAGCGGGCGCGTGGCCGGCTATATGGAGCTCGATTCCTTTCACACCACGCACGGCCGCGCCATTCCTTTCGCCACCGGATTGAAGCTCGCCAACCCCGACCTGACGGTGGTGGTCTACAGCGGCGACGGCGACCTGGTCGGCATCGGCGGCAACCACTTCATCCACGCCGCGCGCCGCAACGTGGATTTGAAAATCATCTGCGTCAACAACTTCACCTACGGAATGACCGGCGGCCAGGTCGGCCCCACCACGCCGGTCAGCGCCATGAGCTCCACCACGCCCTACGGCTGCTTCGAGCAGCCCTTCAACCTGCCGCACCTGGCCGAATCGTCCGGCGCCGTCTACGTCGCGCGCTGGACCGTCTACCACGTGCGCCAGCTCGCCCACGCCATGGGCGAAGTGCTGCGGAAGAAGGGATTCTCGTTCCTGGAAATCCTCAGCCCCTGCCCCACGCTCTACCAGCGCCGCAACCGGTTAGGCGGGGGTCTCGAGGCGCTTCAGTACTACAAGGAAAACAGCGTGGTGCGCCACGGCGCCAACACCAAGGAAGTCGGCGTCACCTATCAGGGGCCGCTCACCGTGGGCAAGTTCGTGGACACCGAGCGGCCGACTTTTCTCGAGCTGCTGAACCAGCAACTGGGTCGCACGCTCGACTCCCAATACGTGGGCTGCGGAGGCGACCGTGTCCGCGACTGAAATCCAGTTCGCCGGCCTGGGTGGGCAGGGCGTCGTGCTCGCCGGGATGACGGTCGGCCGCGGCCTGGCGCTCTATGAAGATTGCCACGTCTCATTGACGCAGAGCTTCGGCCCGGAAGCGCGCGGCAGCGCCTGCAGCGTGCAGTTGATCGTCGCGCCGGAGCCGGTGCTTTACCCCTACATCTCACGGCCGCACATCCTGTCGGCGCTCTCGCAGGAAGCCTACCGGCGTTTCGCGCCGCAGCTCCGCGAGGGCGGCATTCTCCTGCTCGAAGAGGATTTGGTGCAGGCCAACGACCTGCGGCCGGACATCCGGCTCTATCGCGTGCCGGCCACGCGGCTGGCGGAAGAGCTGGGGCGCAAGATGGTGCTCAACATGGTGCTGGTGGGGTTCTTCACCGCCATCACCGGGCTGCTGCGCCCGGAGTCGGCGCGCCGCGCCATTGCCGAGTCGGTCCCGGCGGGCACGGACGCGCTCAACCTGGCGGCGTTCGACAAAGGCTACGCCTGCGGGCTGGCGCAGCTGGCCGAATCGGAGCCCACGGCGGCGACGAAAAACGCGACGGTCATCGGCCAGGCCGGCGCGGGAAAAAACGGAATCAACCTCTATCGGTAAGGCTGGACACGGGAGGTGCGCTATGAAGGAAAATCGCCCATCGGTTCTCGTGGTTGCGCCCGGCGGACTTCTGCGCGGGACGATGGAAGCTCTCGAGGAGCGCTTCCGCTACTCGGTGCGCTACGCCCAGGATCCTTTCGAGGCCGGCAACCTGATTGAGAACACCACCTTCGATGCCCTGGTGTTCGAAGTGACGCCGCCCTACACGGCCCAGTGCCGCCTGTTTCGGGAACTCTGCAGCCGGCCGGGACACATGCCGGTGCTGCTGTTCGCTGGGCCGGAGGACGAAGAGTACGTGCTCGATGAACTGGCCCAGGGCGGCTTCCACGTGGTGCGGTGGACGGCGCCGATTGACGAGTTCCACCGCATGCTCCACGGCATGATCGAGAGGCAACGGGCCAAGGCCGCCTAGACCGCGGCTTGCAGCGCGCCCCGTCGAGCCAGCCCCCGCCGGCACGCAGCGCAGAAGCCGGCGCCCTTTACGTCCAGCCGCTCCACGGCGTGGGTCGAGGCCATCACGCAACTCCAGTCGTCGCAGTGACGCAGCCCGAAGGTGTGGCCGAGCTCGTGCACGGCTTCCTTCAGCAGCCGCTCGCGCAGCAGGTCTTCGCGGGGCGGCAGCCCGTAGAACTCCTCGCGCAGACGGCAGAGCGATACCAGCGCGCACCGCCCGTCCAGTTGAGCCTCTCCGAAGACGAAGGTCAGCACCGGCACGTAGAGGTCGAGCGAAGTGACGCCGAGAAGGCGGACATCGTCCGAACCCGCGAGCTCATCGAGCCGTTGCAGGATGGCCGTGGAGTGGTACTGCTGTCGCGCGGCGTCCAACGCAAAGCGGGCGTCGAGGGGCTCGGGGCGCACGCGGCAGGCGACGCCGAAGATGCGCGCCAGCGCAGCCGCCAGCTCAGCCAGTCCCGCCTCGCGGGACACGCCGGGGTCCGGCGGCGACTCCACCGCCACCAGGTGCAAGGCCTTCATCAGCTCGCCTGTTCATTCCGCTTGAGTCCGTAGCGCCGCAGCTTGTGGTAGAGCGTGGTGCGGTCGATGTCGAGGATGCGCGAGGCGCGGGAGAGGTTCCAGTTGGCTTCTTCCAGCACGCGCTCGATGTGTCCCCGCTCGACGTCTTCCAGCGTGCGACCCGCGCTGGCTTCCGCCGGGTGCAGTTGGAAGGGGAAGTCGCTGGCCTGGATCTCCGCGCCGCGGCCGATCACCAGCGCCCGCTCGATGGCGTTTTCCAGCTCGCGCACGTTGCCGGGCCAGGGATAGGCGAGCAGCAGGTCCAGGGCGGCGGCGGAGACTCGTGGCACCGGCTTGTTCATCGCCGTGGCGTGCTTGCTGAGGAAGTGTTCGACGAGCAGCGGGATGTCTTCCCGCCGCTCGCGCAGCGGCGGCAGGTGGATGGTAAACACGTTCAGGCG
>JAXIPK010000155.1:0-4546 GCA_045402975.1 Acidobacteriota bacterium | reverse complement strand
GGCTTCGAGCTGCGGTCGCTGATGGTCGTCCCGTTGCTGAAGGAAGACAACGTCCTGGGCGTCGTCGAGGTTATCAACAAGCAGGCCGGCACGCCCTACGACGAAGACGACCTGTTCTTCCTCAGCAGCATTTGCGAGCAGGCCGCCATCGCGCTCAACAACGCCAATCTGCTCGAGGCCGAACGCAAGGTCCACGTGCTCGACGCCTTGCTGAAGATCAGCAAGGAGATTACCTCCACTCTGAACCTCGACCACGTCCTGGCCACCGTGGTGAACCAGGGCGGTTCGGTCGTCCCCTTCGACCGCTGCGCCATCGGCCTGTTCGACCGCAACAAGTTCGTCCTGGGCGCTGTTTCCGGAATGGTGGAGGTTCCCAAGACGCGCGAGATGGATCGCTTGCGCGAGGTGCTGGAGTGGGTGGCCACTCAGCCGGAGCCGGTGCGCGCCGACAACTACGACGAAGGCTGGGAGATCAGCTCCGAAGAAGGCCGCGCCCTTCTCACCGCCTACCTGGAGGAGTTCGGCTACAACGGCTTCTACGCCATGCCCCTGAAGGATGAGCAGGGGGCGGTTGGCGTGCTGGCGCTGCTCAGCGGCGACGCGGAATTCCTCACCGAAAACCATCTGGAAGTCCTCAGCATCCTCGCCAGCCAGACCACTGTGGCCATCCGCAACGCCCGCCTCTACCAGGAAGTCCCACTGATGCGCATGTGGGCGCCTCTGGCAGAGAGAAAAAGGAAGCTGGTTTCCTATGGACGCTGGGTGGATGTGGCCTGGAAAGTGGGGGTCGTGGCCCTCCTGCTGATTGTTATCCCCTGGAAGATGCGCATCAGCGCCAACGCCATCGTAGTTCCGGCCGAGCGCCGCGTCGTAACCGCCCCGGTCGGCGGCGTGATTCAGCAGGTGCACGTGCGCGAAGGCCAGACGGTTCCCGCCGGCACAGTCCTGGCGGTGCTCGACAGCAGCGACGACCGCGTGCGCCTGGAGCAGGCTCGCGCCGACCTCGCTCTGGCCAAGCGCCAGCTGGGCGAGGCCGACATGCGGCGCGACTCCGCTGTCGCCTCTCAGGCGCGCTTGCGGGTCGAAATGCACGAAGCCCAGGCGGCCCTCTTTGGCGAGCGCGTGGACAAAGCCGAGATGCGCGCCCCGGTGGCCGGCATCGTGGTGACGCCCAAGGTCGAGGAGCTGGTGGGCAAGCGCCTGGAAGCCGGCGAGCTCTTCACCGAGCTGGTGGAGCCCGACCGCTTTGCGGTGGAGATGAACGTGCCCGAAACCGAAGTTGACCTGGTGCGCGAGCCCAGCCCCAATCCAGGCGAGCCGGGCAGCCACGTGGCGTTGAAGCTCAACACCTTTCCCACCCACACCTTCGACGGGTGGGTCGAGCGGGTGAGCGCGCAAACCGTGAGCGCGGAAGGGGAGCAGTTTTTCGTTGTGCGCGGAATGTTCAAGAATACCGACCCGGGCCACAGCGCCCGCGCCGGTATGGCGGGGCGGGCCAAGATCAGCGCCGCCGGCGGCTGGTTCCGCAGCGGATGGTACCCGGTGGGTTACGTCTTCCTCCGCGATCCGGCGCGATGGATTTGGCGGAAGATCTGGACGTGGCTGCCGTGAGCGGCCGTGGAGGAGATGCCATGAAAGGCAGCCGAAGATTGGCGGTAGCCCTGCTGCTGGCGGCCTGGGTCGGCGCCGGCTGCGGCGGCGATTCGGGAACGGCGGCGAAATCCAGCGCCGCCCCGCGTGTCGCGCCGCCGGCGGCTGCGGAGAAGCCATCCGGCAATTCGAATGTGCAGGAAATCCTCACCGTGCTCTCGGTCGAGCATGAGGTGGACGTCGCGCCCCAGGCCGATGGTGTGGTGGTCGAGATCCTGGTGGACGAAGGCAGCGCCGTGCAGAAGGGCGCAGTGCTGGCGCGGCTGGATGACCGTGAAGTGGCCGCCCGATTGGACAAGGCGCGCGCTCAACTCAATGTGCGCGAGAGCCAGGTGAAGTTCAACGAAGCCGAGCTCAAGGCCAACGCCGCCGCCTACCGGCGCGCGCAGGAGATGCACAAACTGGGACTGTGGAGTGAGGCCCAACTGGAAGAGGCCGAGTTCCGGGCCAGCGGCTCGGAGCACGACCTGGCCGCTTCGCGGGCCCAGCTCGAAAGCGCTCGCGCTGAGGTCAAGGAGCTGGAAGCCGAGTTGGAGAAGACCCGCATCCGCGCTCCCTTTGCTGGCCTGGTGGCACGCCGCTACATCCGCGTCGGGCAGACCGTCCTGAAGGACGACAAGGACGACAGGTGTTTCCGCGTCAGCGAGCTGCGGCCGCTCCAAGTGCGCTTCCTGGTTTCGGAGATGACGGCGCGGCGCCCGCGTACGGGCGAGATGGTGAACGTGGTTCCGGTCAGCGATTCGCAGCGTGTCTATCCGGCCCGCATCATCAAGGTCAGTCCGACGGTGGACCCGGCCAGCGGCAGCTACGACGTCACCGCGCAGCTCACCGCCGCCGGCCTGGCCGAGCTGCGCCCGGGCATGTCCGTCAAGGTCCTTTGGGAGACGGCGTCTCCGTCTCCGCACTAACCCTCCTCCATGCGCTTCGGTCCCACCAGCCTTCGACTCGGCAGCGTATTGGCGAAGGGGTTGTGGCGCCCCCACTTCCGCTCTGACTTGAAGATCAGCAAACAGACGATTCAAGGCGACACCAGCTACATCATCAAGGTACCGGAAACCCAAAACCTGTCGCGAATCGGAGAGACGGCCTACAAATTGTTGCAGCTTTGCGACGGCACGCGCACCGCTGCCGAGCTAGCCGCTACCTGGAACGAGCTTTATCCCTCCCTTCCCCTCTCGGAGGACGAAATCCTCGACTACCTGGAGGGTATGGACCCGCACAACTGGGAGCAGAGCCGCAGCGAAAAGAGCCAGACCATCCTGGAAAAGATTCGCGACGAACGACAACGGATGACGGACAAGTCCAGCCTGCTCTACTTCTACTTCACCGCCTGGGATCCGGACCGATTCCTCGCGCGCATGCTTCCCTACTTCCGCTGGCTCTATACCAAGACTTTCGTCTACGTCTCTCTCCTCCTCTTTGCCTTGATGCTGGCGATCATAATCACCGATTTCGACCGCATTCGCCACGACACGATTGAGTTCTACAACTTTGCCAACAAGAGCACCTACGATCTGGTCATCTTCTGGTTTCTGTTGCTCTTCATCACCGCCATTCACGAAACTGGCCATGGGCTTACCTGCAAATACTTCGGCGGGGACGTGCCCCAGATGGGCTTGATGTTCATGTACTTTATGCCCGTCTTCTTCACCGACTGCACGGATATGGTGATGTTCGACCGCCCCAGCAAGCGCGCCTGGACGATTCTGGGCGGCATATGGATTGAGCTGGTCGTGTGCGCGCTGGCTACCTTCGCGTGGTTTCTTTCCGCTCCGGGCACTCTCTTCAGTAGTCTCTGTTACCAGACTGTGCTCCTCACCGGCGCGTCCGGTGTACTCATTAACCTGAATCCGTTGATGAAACTGGACGGCTACTACCTCTTTCGCGAGTTCGTGCAGATTCCCCGCCTGCGCGAGCAATCCTTTGACTATCTGAAACAGTGGGCCCGCCGCCACACCTACACGCTGGTGGTGCTGATTATCTTCGGCGCCGTCGTTTATGTGGCTTGGGCCAGCCAATACGGTCGCATCCTGGGGTTCATCCTGAGCGGGATTCTCGTCCTGCTGTTGGAGCAAACAGGTTGGCTGGACTGGCTTCCTGCGCGCAAGGACGTGGATCTTCCGTCCGTTGGGCGTCGCAAGCACCGGCTCTATATCGGCTACGGCCTGGCGGCCATTGGATACAGCATTGTCTTTCTCACCATCATTGCCCTGTGGTTCAAGAACATCCTCACCAGCAAATTCGGCGACTGGGGCTATCTAATCACCGCCTGGGTCATGTACGTTGTCGCGCGTCGAAGGTTGGGGGGCTTGAGTCTGGCGTGGCGGTCCCATTGGGAGACGATGAAGGAGAAGGTTATGGCATGGAGAATGACTCGAGCGCAGCAGACGGGGGGCGTTGCCCTCTTGGTGTTGCTGATCATCCCCACCCGGATCACCACTCCGGCTGAATTTGTACTGGAGCCGGGCGCGCGCGCCGAAGTGCGCGCCGGGACCGATGGTTGGATCAAGGAAGTGGCCGTGCGCGAGGGCGCGACGGTGAGCGAAGGCGAGGTTCTGGCGGTGCTCTCCAATCCGGAGCTGGAAGCGCGCGTGGCCACACTGACCCGGGAGCGGATGATGGCGGAGCGGCAGTTCCTTTCCGCCCGCACCCGCAACGACCTGACGCAGGTTCAGAGGCACCAGAAGGAAATGGAGCGAGTGGAAGCGGCGCTGCGCGAGGCGCGCTTCAAGCACGACCGGCTGGCGCTGCGGGCGCCGCTGGGAGGGATTGTCACCACGCCGCAGGTGGAGCAGCGCGTCGGCGAGCACGTGGCCGAAGGCGACCTGGTCGCCGTGGTCGCCGACCGGCGCACGATGCGCGCCCGGGTCCTGGTGCATGACCGGGAGTTGGAAGA
>JAXIPK010000169.1:0-3902 GCA_045402975.1 Acidobacteriota bacterium | reverse complement strand
GAGGAAGCCGACCAGGGCGCGCAGGATGCGGCTCTTGGCCTGCCCGCGCAGGCCCAGCAGGATGAAGTTGTGCCGAGAGAGAATCGCGTTGACGATTTGCGGCGCCACGCTGTCGTCATAGCCCACGATGCCGGGAAAAAGGTCTTCGCCGCGGTCGAGTTTGGCCAGAATGTTCTCGCGCATCTCCTGCTTGACGCTGCGGCGCGCGTACACTTCCGCTTGGCGGCTGCCGCGCAACTCGCCCAGGTTTTGAGGCTTGCTCATCGGGTTCGCCTCCATTATAGCAATCCCGCTGCCTTTTTGATGCTCTCCGACGCCGGCGCGGCTGAGCGTTGACTTGGCGCGACGCTGCCGGTAGAAAGGTCGGGCAGCCACATCCGCACCGAAGGGGCCTCGATGAAACTGGAGAACAAAGTCGCCATCATCACCGGCGCGTCGGAAGGAATCGGCAAGGCCATCGCCGAGCGGTTCGTCCTCGAGGGTGCCCGCGTGGTGCTAGCGGCGCGCTCGGAGGACAAGCTGCGCGCGCTGGCCGCGCAACTAGGAGAAGATCGCACGCTGGTGGTGCCGACCAACGTGGCCGACACGGCGCAACTAGACCGCCTGGTCGCGCAAACGGTGGAGAAGTTCGGCGGCATTGACATCCTGGTAAACAATGCCGGTTTTGGCCTCTATTCGCCGTGCCACGAGATGAACTGGGAACACTTCCGCGAAATGTGGGAGGTGAATTTCTTTGCCGCGGTGCGGCTGACGCTGACCGCCCTGCCGCACCTGCGCCAGCGTCGCGGCGCGGTGGTCAACATTTCGTCGGTGGCCGGCAAGATTCCTCTGCCCTACATGGGCGCCTACTGCGCCAGCAAGTTTGCGCTGAACACCATTTCTTCGGCGATGCGGATGGAGTTGAAGCAGGTGGGCGTGCGGGTGGTCGTAGTGCTGCCGGGGCGCGTGGCGACGCAATTCCACAAGGTCGCCGTTCGCGACGGGAAGAACCTGCCGGGAGTGTTTCAGCGCCGCGCGAGCGAAGGTGTTTCAGCGGAGAAGGTCGCGGACGTGGCGCTGCACGCCCTGCTGCGGGGCAAACGGGAAGTCGTCGTGCCGGTGCGGCTGCGGGTGGCGATGGGCTTGCGGGCGCTGATGCCCGGCGTGGCCGAGTTCGTGCTCAGCCGAATGGTGAAGACAGAGACCGCCGACTGGTGAAGAAGGCCAGGAACTCTCTCCCCGAGCCCGGTGGCACCTGCCACCGGGGATCGAACGCATTGTGGGAAGGACTAGGGCTGAGAAAGGTCGTGCAGGGCCTCTTCCATTTCGGTCTTGCTGTGCTGTTCGCCGTTGCGCCCCGCGACCTCGATGCCGCGGCGGAACATCTCGCGCGCTTCGTCGGTGCGGCCAAGGCGAGTCAGCAGCAGCGCGGCTTGATGGTAGCCGGCGCTGTAGTTGGGGTTGAAGCCGATGAGCTTCTGGAAGGTGGCCAGAGCGTCCTCGCTGCGGCCGGCGTTGATGTACTCCATCGCCAGACCGTAATGCGCGAAGGCGTCCGTGGGCCGCTCGCGGACGAATTCTCCCAGCGTTTCCAGGCGCGACTTGCCCATGCGGTTTCCTCTCCTTTGCAGATTGCGAGAGCTTCCAGCAGCCACTATAGTATAGGCCGGCAGTGTGGAGGAGAGCGATGAAAAGAGTGCTGGCGATGGCAGGCTTGCTGCTGGTGAGCTGTGCCGTGGCGCGGGCGCAGGCGGCGGACCCGCCTGACCTGAGGGCGGTGATTACGGTCGAAGGCATGATGGACGCCATGGGCGGCCCAGCAGCCTGGGACAAGACGCGCTACCTGCGCTTCGACTGGGTGGTCGAGCGCGATGGCAAGGAGGTCGCGAATGTGAAGCACCTCTGGGATCGCTACGAGGGCCGCTACCGCGTCGAGTGGGAAACGCGCGACCACAAGAAGGTCGTCGCCCTCTTCAACGTCAACACCAAAGAGGGGCAAGTCCACGTCGATGGCCACCCTGCGCAAGGGGAGGACTTGAAGAAGTATCTGGAGCAGGCCTACGGGCGCTTCATCAACGACGGCTACTGGCTGCTGATGCCCTGGAAGCTCAAAGACCCGGGTGTGAAGCTGGAGTACGCCGGGCAGACGGAGATGGACGGAAAGAAGTACGACTTGGTGCACGCCAACTTCGAGCACGTGGGGCTGACGCCGGGCGACCACTACTGGGCCTACATCAACCGCGAGACCCACCTGATGGACCGCTGGGCGTATTTTCTCGAAAGCTACGTGAAAGAGAAGGGCGAGCCGGCGCTCGACAAGGCCACGCCCTGGGAGTGGCGCGACTGGCGCGACGTCGGCGGCATCAAGCTGGCCTGCGAGAAGATCCGCGTGGGCGAGAACGCCCGCATCCATTTCCCGGTGATGAAGGTGTTGACGGAGGTGGACGCCAGCGTGTTTGAATCCTTCGAGGCACACTTGCCGGGCGGAGAGTAGCGAATGGCTCGCAAGCGAAAAGCAGCGGTGAAGAAACGCGCGCTCCGCGGGAAGCCTGTGCGCGCCTCGCAATCGGAGATGGTGGAAGTCGTCCTTCCCAACCACTCGAACCCGCTGGGCAACATCCTCGGCGGGCGGGTGATGCACCTGATTGATATCGCCGCCGCGTTGGCGGCGCACCGGCACAGCAACAGCTACGCCGCCACGGTTGCCGTAGACCACCTCGAGTTTCGCGACCCCATCAAGGTCGGCGAGCTCATCGTGCTCAAGTCGTCGGTCAATCGCGCCTTCCACACCTCCATGGAAGTCGGCGTCAAGGTTTTCGCCGAAAACATCTTGACCGGGCGGCGACGTCACACCAGCTCGGCCTACGTCACTTTCGTCGCCGTGGACGCAAAGGGCCGGCCACGCCCCGTGCGGCCGGTGATCCCCGAAACGCCTGAAGAAGTGCGCCGCTACAACGAGGCTGGGCTGCGCCGTCAGTCGCGCTTAGCCCGCCGCTTCAAGAAAGCCGTCGGCTAGCGAGCTTTTGGGGAAAAATGGCGGGGACGACGGGACTCGAACCCGCGACCTCTGCCGTGACAGGCTGACGCCGAAACTCTATGTTGTTGGTTTGTCTAGCTCTTTCCCGCGTCCTGTATCACGATATTGCACCGTTTTCGGCAGCAAATGTTCCCATGTTGTTCCCAAGTTCGTGGCTAGGCAGGTTCAACTCGGGGGCCTGCAACCCTTCGAGCGCATACTAGTCCTTCCGTTCCGAAGAGAGCTAACCCACGCCGCAGCGTGATGGCAACGGCTGAGATTCTTGTCCACGATCCCGGCTGCGGGTGTTGGCCCTGCCGGCGCTACCGGTGCCGGGTGGAAGACTTCGCTTAGAGCGTCACGCATGATGACTTTGCCCGACGGCCGTCGAGGTGGCCGCAGGGTTTGCTGCGTGTTTGAGAGTCTAACGCGGCCGAGGGTAGGCTTTTTCAAGTGCAGTGAGGAGCTTCTCAGGCGGCTTCACCCCCATGCTCTCCAGCCTGCGGACATGCTGCCAGGCAAGCTCATACTCCCCTTTTTGGAAATACGCGATTGCTATATTGGCGTTTGCCTGCGCATGGTTTGGGTCGAGCTGGAGAGCTTGCTTGAATTCCGGAAACTGTCTCAGCGCCTACGCGAGTCCACCGCTTTGGGACGAACCCCTCAGTGCCATTAGAAAGCCGAACGTGATACCAGCTGGGTACTTGGCCTAGGAGTTCGGCCTGCTCGCCTGGTCGTAGGCTGCCTACTTCCGGCGTACTACTACTGGCCCCTTGTCGAACAATCACATGATTCTGCACCTCCGCGGTCGGAACAACAACCTCAGCCCCAACCGCGGATTGAGCTAGGAGAACCAAGGGGAAAAGAAGAGCGAGGCAGCGTCGGTTCATGGCGAATCCTCCTATGG
>JAXIPK010000174.1:0-12635 GCA_045402975.1 Acidobacteriota bacterium | reverse complement strand
TTCTTCTGCGCCGGGTTCAACGAAATAGCGGTGGTGACTTCGACTGGGACGACGCCCAGGCGCGCGTAGACTTCCTCGTCGAACGCTTCCAGGATGGTGCCCAGCAGGTCGAGCCGGCGGTGCTCCAGCATTACGCCGAGGAAGTTGCGGGTGATGGTGGTCATCTTCAGCAGGTCGCGCAGGCGGTTGAGCAGCGCTTGCTTCTGCTCGCGGCCGACCGCGGGATTGGCCAGCACGTTGTGGAGGTTGGGATTCTCCCGCAGCAACGCCGCGAAGTCGGTCAGGCTTTGCTTTGCCTTCTGCAGCTCGTCGCGCAGGCGTTCCGCCGGGATCTTCTCGGCAAAGACGATGTCGGTCAGGGCGCGAGCGTAGCGGCGGGCCAAGGCGTAGTTCATCGCTTAGGCCCTTCCTTCCTGTCTCGATGCGCTCAGGCCGCGGACGAAGCCGTCAAACAAGGAGGCTTGGCTCTCCGGTGTCAGTTGCTGCCGGATGCGCTGCTCGGCCAGGCTGACCGCCAGGTGGGCGGCGTAGGCGCGCAGCTCGAGGCGAGCGGCGCGGCTGGTGGATTCAATTTCCGCCTGCGCGGTGGCCAGGATGCGTTCGGCTTCGCGCCGGGTGGCCTCGCGGATTCGCTCTCGTTCGGCCGCCGCCTGTTCGGTCGACTTCTGGCGCAGGCTCTCGATTTCCTCGCCCAGTCTAGTCAGGCGCTGCTCGATCTCCGCCAGCCGCTGCTCGGCCTGCTGGCGCGCCTGACGGCCTTCGGCGATGGCCGCCTGGATGGCCGCGCGCTGGCCGACAAAGAAGTCGCGCATCGGCTTGCGCAGCAGGTAGCCCAAGCCTCCAATCACAGTGATGAAGTTGAGCCACTTGAAGACGGTGGTCAGCGTGTCGCCGCCGTGCTCGGCGCTTGGCTCGGCGGCTTGATCGCCCGCTTCGTGGGGGGCCGCGCCGGTTTCCTCGAGCGCTACCAGCGGCGCCGAAAAAAGAATGAAGAGAAACAAGAGCGCGAGTACGGCCCGCAGCCTCATGCGCGGCTCCCGAGCAGGGTCCGGCTGATTTGTTCGGCCAAACGTTGACTTTCCGTTTCGAGCAGCTTCTTGGCTTGCTCGACGTCACGGGCAATCTCGAGCTTGGCCTGGCGGATGGACTCCTGCGCGCGCTGGCGGGCGTCCTGCACAAGTCGCCCGCGCTCTTCCAGCGCCTGCTGGCGGCCGGCTTCCTGCTGCTGATAGATTTCGGTCCGCGCCTGTCGGAGCGCGTCCTCGTACTGGCGCATCTTCTCGTTGGCGGTGGCGAGGAGTTTCTCCGCCTGCTGGCGGGCGCCTTCGGTGGTGGCGTGGCGCTCAGCCAGCGCCCGCTCCAGGGGCCGCCACAAACTCCAGCGCAGGAAGAAGAACACGAAGAAAAGGATGAGGACCGTGGGGGCCGCGCCCAGGAAGAGGTCGCCAAGTTGCGTAAGGACGTCCATTTGCGCGTTCGGGATCCCCGGCCTGCGACACGCCGCCGACTTCAGTTCAGCTTCCGCAGACGCAGAAAAGAGAATTGTTTGTAACACAGAGAGAAATGAGGGTCAAGGCGAGCGCCCTTCAGGGCAGCAAGTTGCGGCAGCGCAAATGCGGTGTTAGCATCACGGCTTGCCGCCAGCCCCGGCGGCCAGCCGCAAGGAGAAACGGATGGCGTTTCAAGGCGTGGATTTTCTGGAGCTGGACTCGCTGCTGAGCGAGGACGAGAAAGTCGTCCGCAGCTCGGTGCGGCAATGGGTGGAAGAGAACGTCAAACCCATCATCGAAAAGCACGCCCAGGCGGGCACGTTTCCCAAGGAGCTCATCCCTGAGATCGGCAAGTTGGGGTATCTGGGCGCGAACCTGACCGGCTATGGTTGCGCCGAGCTCTCCAACGTCGAGTACGGCCTCATCATGCAGGAGCTGGAGCGCGGCGACTCCGGCCTGCGCAGCTTCGTCTCCGTGCAGGGCGCGCTGGTGATGTACCCCATCCACGCCTTCGGCTCCGAGGCGCAAAAGGAGAAGTGGCTGCCGCGGCTGCAGAAGGGCGAAGCCATCGGCTGCTTCGGGCTTACCGAGCCCGGCTTCGGCTCCAACCCCGGCGGCATGCTGACGCGCGCCGAAAAGAAGAACGACTGCTACGTCCTCAACGGCGAGAAGCTCTGGATCACCAACGGTTCCATCGCCGACGTGTCGGTGGTCTGGGCCAAAGACGACCGCGGTGAGATCGGCGGCTTCCTGGTGGAGAAGGGCACGCCGGGCTTTCGCGCCTGGGACGTGCACGACAAGTATTCGCTGCGCGCTTCCATCACCAGCGGGTTGGCGATGAACGACTGCCGCATTCCCGCGACCGACCGCCTGCCGAAAGCGGAGAGCCTGAAGGCGGCGCTCAGTTGCCTGAACCAGGCGCGCTACGGCATCGGCTGGGGCGCGCTGGGCGCGGCGATGGAGTGCTTCGACACCGCGGTCAAGTACGCCAAAGAGCGCAAGCAGTTCGGCGGCCAGCCCATCGGCGCCCACCAGCTCGTGCAGGAAAAGCTGGTCTGGATGCTGAGCGAAATCAGCAAGGGGCAACTGCTGGCACTGCAAGTCGGGCGGCTCAAAGATCAGGACCGCGCCAAGCACTACCACATCTCGCTGCTCAAGAAGAACAACGTCTGGGTGGCGCTGGAGAGCGCCCGCAAGGCGCGCGACATTTTGGGCGCCAACGGCATCACCGGCGACTACCCCGTGTTCCGCCATATGGTCAACCTTGAGTCGGTCTACACTTACGAGGGCACGCACGACATCCACACTCTTGTCCTCGGCCACCACATCACAGGAATTCCCGCGTATGAATAGGCGCGGTCGGGTTACTTGCACCCTGCTGTTTCTGGCGGCGGCGTTGGCTCCGTTTGCGGGGGAGGCGGCGGAGAGGCCCAAGGTACGGGCAATAACTGGTTTCATCCGGCTGGACCGAGCGCACTACCAGGAGCAGATCCAGGCGGCGCTCAAGACGCTTCGGCAGGCAAAAGCGGCCTACGAGCAGGCGGGCTACGAGGTGCAGAGCATCCGCATCAGCACTCAACCGTTTCCCGAATACACGCGTGGGCTTACGACGGAGCAGGCCCTGGCTTTTTTCCGCGAGTATGACGCGCTGGCGCAAAAAGAAGACTTCGCTCCCGCCATCGGTCCGGCGCTGCTGGACGGCAGCGACGACGCGCGCGCGGTTGAGTTGCTGCGCGAGATTCTCTTGCACACGAATCTCAACGCCAGTCTGACGGTTGCCGGAGAGGACGGAGTCCGTTGGAAAGCGGTACGCGCCGCGGCGGAATTGATCAAGGATTGGTCGGAGCACAGTCCCGGCGGCATCGCCAACTTCAACTTCGCCGCCACGGCGGTCGTTCCGCCCTACACACCCTTTTATCCCGGTTCCTATCACACGGGTGAGGGAGAGCACTTCGCGGTGGCGCTGCAATCGGCCAACGTGGTAGCGGAAGTCTTCGCGTCTTCTCGTGATTTCGGACAGGCCCGGCAGGCGCTGACGGCTGCGTTCGGAGCGCACGCGCAGGCCATTGAAGCGATTGCGCAACGGGTCGAGAAGGAAACCGGCTGGAAGTACGAAGGCATTGATCTCTCGCCAGCGCCCCTCAAGGACGTCTCCATCGGCGGCGCCATTGAAAAACTTACCGGAACCAAGTTTGGTTCCAGCGGAACGATGACGGCCGCAGCGCTGATCACCGGTGTGTTGCGCGAGTTGCCGGTAAAGCACGCCGGCTACTCCGGGTTGATGGTCCCTGTCCTGGAAGACGCGGTGCTGGCGCAACGGTGGAGCGAAGGGACGATATCTCTCGACGCCCTGCTGGCCTACTCGGCCGTGTGCGGCACCGGGCTCGATACCGTGCCGCTGCCCGGCGACGTCAGTGTCGAAGAACTGGAACACATTATTGGTGACATGGCCAGCCTGGCGGTCAAACTGCACAAGCCACTTTCGGCTCGGCTGATGCCAGTGAAGGGCAAGAAGGCCGGTGACCGCACCGAGTTCAACGACCCGTTCCTGGTAAATGCCGTGCTGCAGCCGCTGCCCTAGCGCCGGACGAACAGGAGACGCGACATGCGCGAGCTTTCGCTTGATTTCCTGCGGGTGGTGGAGCAGGCGGCCATTTCCGCCGCCCACACCATGGGTCTGGGCGATCGGCACGCGGCCGACGAGGCGGCGGTCAAATCGATGCGGGCCGAGCTGAGCGACGTTCCGATTCGCGGGCGCATCGTCATCGGCGAGGGCGAGCGCGACGAAGCGCCCATGCTCTTCATCGGCGAGGAAGTGGGCAGCGCCGGCGAGAACGCTCTGCCGCGAGTCGACATCGCTGTGGACCCGCTCGAAGGCACCAACCTCTGCGCCACCGGCGCGCCCAACGCCCTGGCGGTGCTGGCGGCCAGCGAGCCCGGCGGCCTGCTGCACGCGCCGGACATTTACATGCAGAAGCTGGTCGTGGGCCCGAGCTGCAAAGGCGCGGTGGAGCTCGACGCGCCGGTCAAAGACAACTTGGAGGCCATTGCCAAGCGGCTCGACCGGGACATCGAAGACCTGGTGGTCGTGGTGCTCGACCGTCCGCGCCACGAATCACTCATCGAAGAGATTCGCGCCGCCGGCGCCCGCATTCGCCTGATCTCAGACGGCGACGTGGCCCCGGCCATTGCGGTGGCGGTCCTCGGCTCCGGGGTGCACGCGGTGATGGGCGTGGGCGGTGCTCCGGAGGGTGTGCTGGCGGCGGCGGCGCTGCGCTGCCTGAACGGCGAAATCCTGGCGCGGCTGGTGACCACCAAGCCCGAGCACGAAGAGCGCATGGCCAAGATGGGCATCCGCGATCCCAAGCGCATCTACAAGACCGAGGAGCTGGCGCCGGGCAAGAAGATTGTCTTCGCCTGCACCGGCGTTACCCCGGGCGACCTGTTGCGCGGCGTGCGGTTCTTCGGCGAGGGGGCGCGCACCCATTCGCTGCTGATGACGCAGGAGCCGTACCACGTGCGCTTCGTCGACAGCGTGCACCTGGAGCGCTCCGACGACATCAAGGTGCGCTTCCTCTAAGAGCGGCGGGAACCTTTCCGTCGCCGCCTTCGTAGTAGAAAGCAAGGAGCGGCGTGCTATGCGACTACGCGGTGGGTCCCAGCCTGAGCGCGGCGGAGCGCTCAAAGTCATCCTGCTTGTGCTTGCCGGTCTTATTCTTCTGGTGGTGATTGCCGCCGTCGTTGGCGTGCAAATGCTGCGGGAGTACGTGCAGCTCGATGTCGACAAAACGGGCGATGCGGGCAAGGTCGCCCTGCGCACGCCGGTGGGCGACTTCAGCGTGGAGAAGGCCGAGGACGCGGCGCGCCGCATCCGGCTGCCGATCTATCCCGGGGCCGCGGCCACCGAGGATGCCATCTCGATGAACTTCCGCGCCGACGTGGACAACGAGCAGGGCGGCTTCACCCTGACGACGGCCAAGTTCTACTCCACCGATGCCTTCGACAAGGTGGACGCCTGGTACGGGCAGCAACTCGGCTCCCAGTTCACCCGCCAGAAGGGGAAAGTCATCGACCACGATCCCGGCGAAAGCGGGGACAAGTGGGCGTCGGTCAAGGTCGAGCCCGGCGGCGACGATGTGGTCTACAAGTACGAGCGCAAGGACCACGTGCGGGTGGTGGCGCTGACGCACAAGGGCGGGCAGGTAGACATCATGCTGCTGGAAGTCCACCCGGTGGAGAGCCAGTAGTCCTCAGAGTCGCCTCAGGTCGAGCCGAGCTGTTCTCACTCCCCCTGCAGAATCTATCTCCCAATTCAGAATGGCCAGCGGTAAACTAGACTACGCTTCGTACCAAGGGCATGCATTTGGCCGAGCCGAATCAGCGCACCATGGTTCCCAAGGCGGGCCGCCATACCTCTTTTTATGTGTGGATGGCCCTCGCCCTGAGCTGCACGGTGTTCGTGGGATTCTGGTTCACGTACTTCGGCCCGCTGTTCCGCGGCGCGTATCCGCCGGTGTCTCCGTTGGTTCACGTGCATGGGTGGTCTTTTTTCGTGTGGTACGTACTGCTCACTACGCAAGTCGCCCTGGTCCGCTCGCGGTGGGTAGCGATTCACCGCACTTTGGGGCTGGCCAGCACGGTCCTGGCTACCGTCATGATTGCCGTGGGACTCATTGTGTCCGCGGTGAGAGTCGAAATGTCCCTGGGGTCGGACGCGGATCCGTTTTGGGCGCTCATGGGTGTACCGATTTTCTCGATCTGGGTCCTGTTCACGGTTTTCTATGCTGCGGCAATCTATTGGCGGGGGCGCGCGGCCAACCACAAGCGGCTCATGTTGCTGGCCAGTGCCGTCGCGGCTTCGGCTGCCACGTTCAGAATCTTTGTTCAGGTCTTCGGGTTCGAGCGGTGGGTCGCAATGGTGGGTACCTTTGGGCCCAATCTCTTTTTGGTCGCCGCAATGATCCGTGATTATCGCGGCCTTCGAAAAATTCACCGCGTGTACCTGTGGGGGGTTCCGGCCATGAACGGGGTCATTGGTGGAGCGTTTCTCCTCGTTATGACGCCGGCGGGAGAGGTAGTGAAGCAGGCGGTCGCTTGGGTCGGCCGCTTGCTGAAGCCTCTCTACTGAGACTTCATTGTATTTGAGAGGAAGCAGCTCAGAGTTGGTTCAGGTCGCGCAGAATCTCCGCCAGGGCCTTGCGGAAGTCTTCCGGGTTGCGAACCACGAAGCGGCGTGGCTTGAGCCCGGACAGCACCTTGCCGAGCTCGTCCCAATACACCCAGAAGGACTCGAGGCGGACGTAATAAACGAGGCAGTCGCAATTCGCCGGCGGTGTGAGAGGCCGGCGGTCGGCGCCGCGCGAGTAATAGGATTCGCCGGCGAGCACGATGACAATCCGCTTGAGGCCAGATGCGGAGCCGGTGGGCTCTCCCGCCTTCAGCCGCTCGGCCAGCACTTCGCGGAAGTAAGCAGCGTTCTGTTTCCGCCCGGCCAGCGCCTCCACTTCAATGGTGTCCGGGTTGACTTTCTCCAGCGCCTCGCGCAGCTCCGGCCACTTCAACTCCTCCACGTTCTCCTGCTGAAACAGGATGCGGCGGCGCTCGGCATCGACGGTCGTGACGTGAAGCGAGCCGTTGCTGAGCTGCAGCTCGCTCAGGATTCGCAGAGCCGGCAGCAACTGGTGGAGGGCCACGCCGAACCGTCCCGGCTGCCGTTGTGAGCCGAAGAGGTTGATGAGCACGTCGACGCGCAGCGGACGGCGCGTCTGAACTGGAAGCCACGGGCGGCCGCGGAGGCGGGGGTTGTAGATGATGTCCAACCCTTCTTCCAGGGCGTAGAACTGGGCCGGCGGCAGGTCGCGCCACATCCCGGGGAGCGGGTCGCGCTTCAACGGTGAGACGCGGAAGGCGTGGCGTCGCGAATTGCATAGCCGCGTAACTTCGTCGCACAGTACCAGGCCCAGGGTGTTGTTGCCCGGAAGCACCTGAGCGCCGAGGATGAAGCTAACCGACTCGGCCTTCTGAACCTGCAGGTCAACCTCCTGGCGAAGGTAGGTGCCCGCGCGGGGGAGCCACTTGCCGCCGGCATCGGCCACACCGGCGATGAGGAGGAGGCTGTGCTGGGGGCCGCGCCTGGCAAGCGTCTTCAGCGGGACATGGACGCCAACCCAAACCTCGAGCCGTTGCAGGTCTCCGAGGAAGGGCTTGGAGACGTCGGTCTTCCAGGGAATCTCTTTCCGCTCGGCGCCGGCCATCAACTGAGCGAAGGTGGCGTTGACGTCCATCGGCGATTCGGCGAGCTGCGAAGCGGTGGTCGCAGCCGACGTCGAGCCGCAGAGCGACGCCCAAAGCGCCAGGAGAAAGAGGCGTCGTCCCATCGGTGATGCGCTCAGCGAAGAGGTCGGATCGGCGCTACGGAGCCTTGCGGGGGGCGACGTCGTTGGCCACAAAGCCGACCGTTTTGTGGCTGCCGTCGCAGAACGGCTTGTTCTGCGAGTGGCCGCAGCGGCACAGGGAAAACGCCGGCTTGCCGGTGAGGTCAAACTCCTTGCCCTCGGCGTCGAGCAGCTTCAGCTCTGCAATGTCTCCCTCTACGCGATAGGGGCCGTTGGGCTTGGCGGTGATGGTAATCGGCATCAACATCCTCCTTTGTGCTTCATTGGGCTTGGGTAAGGCGGGACCTTGCGTCCCGCCGCTCTGCATCTTAGACCGTCAGCGACTTCAACCGCTGGATGCGTTCTTCCAGCGGCGGGTGGGTGCTGAACAGGCCGGCGAGCGCGCCGCCGGAAAACGGGTTGACGATGTAGAGGTGCGCGGTGGCGGGCTCAACGCCGCGCATCGGCACGCGCTTGGAATAGTGGCCGAGTTTTTCGAGGGCCTGAACCAGCCCGAAGGGATGGCCGGCCATATTGGCGGCGCCCGCATCGGCGGCGAACTCGCGCTGGCGACTGATGGCGAGCTGAATCAGCAGGGCCGCCAGCGGTGCCAGGATGATCATCAGCAGCGCGCTCAAGGCGTTCCCGCCGCCCTCGCGGTCGCGCCCGCCATAGCCGGTGAAGAGCAGGCCCCAGCGGGCAACGTGAGCGAGATAAGTGATGGCGCCGGCTAGAGTCGCCGCCACCGCCATGATGAGCGTGTCGCGGTTCTTCACGTGCGCCAACTCATGGGCGAGGACACCTTCGAGCTCCTCCCGGGTCATGGTTTGCAGCAGGCCTTCCGTCACCGCGATCGCGGCGTGGTGCGGGTCGCGGCCGGTGGCGAAAGCGTTGGGCTGCATCTGCGGGATAACGTAGAGCCGGGGCACGGGCAGGCTGGTGCGCGCGCACAAGCCCTCCACAATGCCGTAGAGTTGCGGCGCTTGCTGCGGGGTCACGGGCTGCGCTCCGCTCATCGCCAGCGCAATCTTGTCCGACCAGAAATAGGCGACGAAGTTCATCACAACGGCGATGACCAGCGCCAGCGCCATGCCTTGCTGGCCGCCGAATGCCTGACCGCCGACCACCAGAATCAGCGTCAGCACCGCCAGCAGCAACCCTGTCTTCAACGTGTTCATGTTCTGACTGCTCCGTACTGTAATTCGATGCGACCACCGATGAAAGGGCGCGGCTACTCTTTCGGCTTCAACTCCAGCAGCAACTCCTGCCACGTTGTGCCGTTGTAGGCGGTGCAGAAATAATCCCACTCTTCGCGCGGCAGGATGCAGCGCATCCGGCCGTCGTCGTCGCGACGCAGGATGGAGCGGGGCCCGTCGAGAAACTCGTAGGCCTCCTCGCCGCCGGCGGCCTTCTTCAGCATGAAGATGTGCTCGCGCACCCAGGGCAGCGAGGGGAAGAGCTCGTTCGCGACGGTGACCGGCTTGCCTTCGACCACCAGATCGCCGCCCTCGCGCGGGACCACCAGCCGCCTGCCGGCCGCGGCCCCGCTCTGCGACGGCTTCAAAACCGCCAAGACTTCGATCGTGTAGTCGGTCCAGATGGTCTGGCGGTCGGCGGAGAGCCGCACCTTCTCATCCACCACGCGCCCGCGCAAAATCAGGTCGCTTTGGAGTTGACGTCCGGAGAGCGAGTGCAACTGCTTGTACTCCGGCCGGACCACGCGACGCGCGCGGGCCTGCGCGACCAAATCCGCCTCCTGCGCCCCGCCCTGCGACGCGGCGCCAGCCAGCAGTCCCAGCAGGAGAAGGGCGGCGGCGCGGCTCATCGCTTTCCCTTCTTGAGCGTGTCTTTGACTTCGTCCAGCATGAACTCCAGCGTTCGCTGGTTGAAGTGCAGCGGCACTTTGAAGTGTTTGACGTCGGGGTGATGGGAGCGCACGCGCCCATTGGCCTGCAACTCCCACACGCCCTGCGAGCCGCCGCGGATGCGGTAGCCGCCGTCGGGGTCGCGCTCGAGAAAGAACACATGCGGCACCAGCCAGGGAATGGTGGGGAAGTCGAGCGCGTCAAACTCGACTGCGACACCGTCGACCAGCAGGTGGCCGCCGGCGACGCGGGCGAGGATGCGCCGGCCCGGCGCCACGCCAGCTGAGTCGCCGACCAGGACGCGGCTGACTTCGATGGTGTACTCGGTCAGGACTTGGCTGGCGTCGCGGTTGAGCCTGGCGCGGTTGTCGAGCACCTCGCCGACGAGGATTATGTCGGTGCCGTGGATGAGCTCGGACGCCTTCTTGTACTCCGGCTCCGCGGTGCGAATGGCGCGCAGCACCGGGCCCTGCTTGACCTCCTGCCGCAAGTCGGCAGCCGCCACAGTGGTAGCCAGCAAGGCGACAAGAACGAACGTGCTCGACAGTATTCTCACGGAGAGCTGCATTCTACACGGGTCGCGGGTCGCGAGCCACGCGTTCAGTTGACCACCACGGCGGAGGGGTTGCGCTCGAAGAGCATCTCACCGGCTCCGGCATCCACGATGAGGTGGTCGCCGGGGAGGACCTCGCCGTTCAAAATCTTCTGCGCCAGCGGGTCTTGAACCAACCGCTGCAGGGCGCGCTTCATGGGACGAGCGCCGTAGGCGGGCTCGAAACCTTCGCGCATCAGCAGGTCGCGGGCGCGCTCGGTGAGCTCGAAGGTGAGCTTGCGCTCGGCCAGCCGCGCGCTCAGCCGCTCCAGTTGCAGGTCGATGATGCGGCGGATTTCCTCGCGGCCCAGCGGGTTGAAGACGATGACATCGTCGATGCGGTTCAAGAACTCCGGCCGGAAGCTGGCCTGAAGAGCCTCCAGCACGCGGCGGCGCATCGCCTCGCGGTCCTTTTGTGCCAGCTCGAAGATGGTTTGGCTGGCGATGTTGGACGTGAGGATGAGCACGGTGTTGCGGAAGTCCACCGTGCGGCCCTTGCCGTCGGTGAGGCGGCCGTCGTCGAGCACCTGCAGAAGGATGTTGAAGACGTCGGCGTGCGCCTTTTCGATCTCGTCGAAGAGCAGGACGGAATACGGCCGGCGGCGGACGTGCTCGGTGAGCTGCCCGCCCTCGTCGTAGCCCACGTAGCCGGGCGGGGCGCCGATGAGCCGCGCCACCGAGTGCTTCTCCATGTACTCCGACATGTCGAGCCGCACCAGGGCGTGCTCGTCGTCGAAAAGAAACTCGGCCAGCGCCCGCGCCAGCTCAGTCTTGCCGACACCGGTGGGACCCAGGAAGATGAACGAGCCGATTGGACGCTTGGGATCGCTCAAGCCGGCGCGCGAGCGGCGCACCGCATTGGCGACGCGCTCGAGCGCTTCGTCCTGGCCGACCACGCGCCGGCGCAGCAACGCTTCCATCTGGACGAGCTTTTCGACTTCGCCCTCCAGCAGCTTGCCCACCGGGATGCCGGTCCACTTGGCGACGATGTGCGCGATATCTTCTTCTTCTACTTCTTCCTTGAGCATGCGCGCGCCGTTGGTTTCGCCCAGCTTCCGTTGCGCGGCCTCGAGCTGCTTCTGCGCCTCGACCAGATGGCCGTAGCGAATCTCGGCGGCGCGGTTGAGGTTGCCGGCCCGTTCGGCCTGCTGCTCCTCGATCTTCAACTGCTCGATTCTTTCCTTTAGAGAGCGAATCTGCGTGATGACTTCCTTCTCCGCCTGCCAGCGGGCGCGGAGCTGCCGCGAGTTTTCCTTCAAGTCGGCGAGGCGGCGCTCGAGCTCCTGGAGGCGCTGGCGAGAATGGGCGTCGTCTTCTTTCTTCAGCGCCTGGCGCTCGATTTCGAGCTGGAGGACTTCGCGCTCGACCTGGTCAATCTCGGTGGGCAGCGAGTCAATCTGAATGCGCAGCGACGCGGCGGCTTCGTCCACCAGGTCAATGGCCTTGTCGGGCAGGAAGCGGTCGGCGATGTAGCGGTGGCTGAGCGCGGCGGCGGCCACCAACGCGGCGTCCTTGATGCGCACGCCGTGGTGAACCTCGTAGCGCTCCTTGAGGCCGCGCAGGATGCTGATGGTATCTTCGACGGTGGGCTCGCCCACGTAGACTTGCTGGAAGCGGCGCTCGAGCGCCGGGTCGCGCTCGATGTGCTTCTTGTATTCGTTGAGCGTGGTGGCGCCGATGCAGCGCAGCTCGCCGCGGGCCAGCGGAGGCTTGAGCATGTTGGAGGCGTCGATGGCGCCCTCGGCAGCGCCGGCGCCCACCAGGGTGTGCAGCTCGTCGATGAAAAGAACGATCTGGCCGTCGGACGCGCTGATTTCCTTGAGCACCGCCTTCAGGCGGTCCTCGAAATTCGCCGCGATACTTGGCGCCGGCGACCAGCGCGGCGAGGTCGAGCTGGACGATGCGCTTTTTCTTCAGAATGTCAGGGGCGTCGCCGACGGCGACGCGCTGGGCCAGTCCTTCGACGATGGCCGTCTTGCCGACGCCGGGCTCGCCGATGAGCACGGGGTTGTTCTTGGTGCGGCGGGAAAGGACCTGGATGACGCGGCGGATTTCATCGTCGCGGCCGATAACCGGGTCGAGCTTGCCGCGGCGGGCCAGCTCAGTGAGGTCGCGGGCATAACGCTCCAGCGCCTGGAACTTGGATTCGGGATCGGGATCGGTGATCCGCTGGCTGCCGCGCACGGCGCTCAAGGCTCGCAGGACAGCTTCGCGGGTTACTCCGTGACTCGCCAGGATGCGCTGCGCCGGCTGGCCTTTCTGCTCGGCGAGCGCCAGCAGGAGGTGTTCGGTAGAGACGTACTCGTCTTTGAAG
>JAXIPK010000375.1:0-5168 GCA_045402975.1 Acidobacteriota bacterium | reverse complement strand
GCACCCATTCGCCGTTGGGCAGGTTGATCGGGAACAGCCGGTTGGCATTACTAGCACTGGATGAAGCGCGGCGGGTCTGAGCCGCAACTTTGGTCTGAATTTGGGTGGAGCCGCGCCCGCTGGTTCTGAAGACGTTGAACTAGGCAGACACCTCGAGTTTCCACAGGAGGGGACGCATGGAACGCTTGATGGGACTGCTGGGCATCGTCACGATGCTGGGGATCGCCTACCTGCTATCCACCAACCGCCGCGCCATCCGCGTCAAGACCGTGGTGGTGGGACTGGTGCTGCAATTCGTCTTCGCGCTGTTTGTGCTGCGGACCAATGTGGGCGTCGAGTTGTTCCGCACCCTGGGCGCGCTGGTGACCGACTTCCTGCACCTGTCGCGGGCGGGCTCGGAGTTCGTCTTCGGGCAATTGGGGTGGAGCGGGAGCGATTTCGGCAAGGACTACGGGATGGTGTTTGCGTTCGATGTGCTGCCGACGATTATCTTCGTCGCCGCCTTCTTCGCCGTCCTCTACTACTACGGCATCATGCAGAAGGTGATCAAAGTCTTCGCCTGGCTGATGTCGCGCCTGATGGATGCGAGCGGGGCCGAGTCGGTGACGGTGGCGGCCAGCGTCTTCGGCATGGGGCAGACGGAAGCGCCCCTGTCCATCCGGCCCTATATCTCCAAGCTGACGATGTCGGAAATGATGACCATCATGACCTCAGGCATGGCCCACATTGCCGGCGGCGTGATGGCGGCCTACATCGCTTTCGGCGCCGAGGCGCGGCACTTGCTGACCGCCGTGGTGATGACCGCGCCGGGAACCATCATGCTGGCCAAAATGTTCGTGCCGGAAACGGAGTCGCCGGTGACCGCCGGTGTGGTGAAGGTAGAAGTGGAGCGCACCGACCCGAACGTCCTGGGGGCGACGGCGCGCGGCACCACCGATGGCCTGTACCTGGCGCTCAATGTCGCCGCCATGCTCATTTCGTTCCTGGCGCTGATTGCTTTTGTGAACTGGGTGCTGGCCGGCCTGCACACCCTGGCCTGGTTCTTCCCCGGCAGCCTGCAACAAATCCTGGGATGGGTTTTCAGTCCTATCGCCTGGCTGCTGGGCGTGCCGTGGGGCGAGGCGACGACAGTAGGGAACCTGCTCGGCCTGCGGATGGTGGCCAATGAGTTCATCGCCTTCGGCGAGCTGGGCAAGGTCATCGACGCCGGGCAGCTCAGCCCGCGCTCCATCACCATCGCGACGTTTGCGCTGTGCGGTTTCGCCAATCTCAGCTCCATCGGGATTCAGATTGGCGGCATCGGCGCCTTGGCTCCGGAGCGGCGCGGCGACTTGGCGCGGCTGGGCTTCCGCGCCATGCTCGCGGGGACCATGGCCAACTTCATCTCCGCGGCGATTGCGGGCATTCTGCTGTGAGGCGACCCGCCTACGCTCTTCCCATCGGCTTCGCTCCGGGCAAGCGAGCTTCGGCGGGCAGGCTTCATCTCCGCGGCCTTCGCCGGCATTCTGCTATGATTCAGAGCCTTGGCCTGATCAACTGCACGAGCTAGAGGAAGCTGAAAACGCACCGCCGAGCCCGGCGGCACCCGCCGCCGGGAGACGAGACTGGGATTCCGGGTGGCAGGTGCCACCCGGCTCGGCTAAGGTGGGGTGAAGCGAGTGAGTGAATACGACAAGGTGCAGGAAGCGGCCCGCTTCATCGGGCAGCGCACCAAACTGCGGCCGCGCATCGCGCTGGTGTTGGGCTCCGGCCTGGGCGCCTTCGCGGAATCGTTGAAGGGCTCCACCCTCATCCCCTACAAGGAAATCCCGCATTTCCCCGTCTCGACCGCGATTGGCCACGCGGGGCGGCTGGTGGTGGGGAAGTGCTCGGGCGTGCCGGTGGCGGCCATGCAGGGCCGCGCCCATTTCTACGAGGGATACGCGATTCAGCAAGTCGTCTTCCCGACCCGCGTACTGAAATTGTTGGGAGTGAAAACGCTGCTGCTCACCAACGCCGCCGGGGGCATCAACCGGCGGATGCGGCAGGGCGGGCTGATGCTCATCCGCGACCACCTCAACCTGCAGGGGACGAACCCGCTGGTGGGACCGAACGACGAGCGCTTCGGGCCGCGCTTCCCGGACATGACCGAAGCGTACTCGAAGAAGCTGCGCGCCATCGCGCTGCGGATGGCACGGCGGCAGAAGCTGCGGCTCTACGAGGGCATCTATGCCGCGCTCCACGGGCCCAGCTATGAGACTCCGGCCGAAATCCGAGCACTGGCGCGGCTGGGCGCCGATGCGGTGGGGATGTCAACTGTGCCCGAAGTCATCGCCGCCAACCACATGGGAATGCAGGCGCTGGGAATCTCCTGCGTCACCAACATGGCGGCGGGGCTTTCGAAGAAGAAGCTCAGCCACGATGAAGTGCTGGAGACCGGCGAGCGGGTGGGGAAGCAGTTCAGCGCGTTCTTGCAAGCCTTGATTCCCGCCCTGGCGGAGGCCACCGAATGACATCAGCTCAGCGGAAGTTGGTGCAGGCTGCGAAGCGGGCGCGAAGGAAGGCGGTGGCGACGTTTTCCAAGTTCAAGGTGGGCGCGGCGCTGGAGACGCCGCGCGGGCGCGTCTACCTGGGCTGCAACATCGAGAACGCCAGCTACGGCCTGACGGTGTGCGCTGAGCGCGTAGCCATCTTCAAAGCCTTGTCGGAGGGCGAGCGGCGCTTCAAGCGCATCGCCGTGGTGGCCGACACCAACCGGCTCACCGCGCCCTGCGGCGCCTGCCGGCAGATTATCTGGGAGTTCTGCGGCAACTGCGAAGTCATTATGGCGAACTTGAAAGGCAAGGTTGCCCTGCACCGCATGCGCGACCTGATGCCGGAACCCTTCGACCGCTCGCAGCTAAAGTGATGAAGCGCGCGCTGCTTGTCCTCGCTCTCGTTCTAGTCTCCGCAGCCTCCGCCGCGGCCGCGTCGCCGGAGCGCGTCGACCTCTTGGTCACCGGCGGAACGGTTGTAACGGTGGATGCCGATCGACGGGTGATTGAGAACGGCGCGGTGGCTATTCGCGGCGAGCGCATCGTCGCTGTCGGCCCGGCGGCGGAGCTGGAAAAGAGGTACCGCGCGCGGCGCCGCCTGCGCGCCGACGGCCGCCTGATTCTCCCCGGCCTCATCAACACCCACACCCACGCCGCCATGAGCCTTTATCGCGGCGTGGCCGACGACCGCCAGCTCGAAGACTGGCTGCGCAATTACATCTTTCCTCTCGAAGCCAAGTTCACCACCAAGGATTTCGTTTATTGGGGAACGCTGCTGGCGGCGCTGGAGATGATCCGCGGCGGCACGACCACGTTCACCGACATGTACTACTTCGAGGACGAAGTGGCGCGGGCCGCAGCCCAGGCAGGCATCCGCGTGGTGGCCGGGCAGACCATCCTTGATTTCCCCGCGCCCGACTACAAGACACCGGCCGAGGCGCTGCGCGGCACGGAAGAGTTCATCGGGCGTTGGAAGGGCCACAGCCTGGTTGTGCCCGTGGTGGCGCCGCACTCGGCCTACACCTGCTCGGCGGAAACGCTGCGCGCCTCCGCCACGCTGGCGCAGCGCACCGGCGGGCCGCTGCTGATTCACCTGGCGGAGTCAAAGGGCGAAATGGAGGACGTCCGCTCCAAACACGGCCAGACGCCGGTGGCGTATCTGGCCGGCTTGGGCGTGTTCGACGTCCACACGCTGGGGGCGCACTGCATTTTCATCGATGCGACGGACCGAAAAACACTGGCGGAGAAGGGCACGGGCTGCGCCCACAATCCTTCCAGCAACATGATGATGGCGAGCGGAGTCTCACCGGTGCCGGCGCTGCGCGCCGCGGGCGTTGCCGTCGGCCTGGGGACCGATGGCCCGGCGGGCAGCAACAACGACTTCAACATGTGGGAAGAGATGGACCTGGCCGCCAAGCTGCAGAAGGTTTCTCTCGACAATCCGCAGGCGCTCGGGGCCATTGACGCGTTGACGATGGCGACGCGCGAGGGCGCCCGCGCGCTGGGGCTGGAAAAGGAAATCGGCTCGCTTGAGCCGGGCAAGCGCGCCGACCTCATTCTGGTGCGGCGCGACGCGCCCCATGCCGTGCCGTCCTACAACGCCTACTCGCAGATCGTGTATTCGCTGAAAGCGTCGGACGTCGAGACCACCATCATCAATGGGCGCGTGGTGATGGAGCGCGGGCGAGTGTTGACTCTCGATGAAGCCGCCATCCGCGCCCGGGCGGAGCGCTTTGCCGCCGCCATCCGGGAGTCCTTGAAGAAGCCAGAGTGAACTGCCGCCGGTAGCTCGACCCGTCGGGTCTCGCAACCTGCGCTACTGTTTGCGGGATTCGCTGCGCTGCTTGAAGATCTTCACCGCATTGGCGCGCAGAGTTTCGGGGATGTTGCGGTTCTTCCCGATGTTCTTCAGGTCACCGACCGTCATGCGGTTGAGCAGGGTGAGCGAGACATCGAGCGGGGTGCGCGGGTTGTTGAGCAGGTTGCGCGCCACCACATAGTTCTTCATGAACTTGCGGCTGTTGGCGATGATGCGCAGGGCCTCATCGGCCACGTTCTTCATGGTGGCGAAGTTTTCGATCTCAGCGTCGGAGAGCTTGGGCGACTGCAGCACGGCGCGATAGACAACTTTGGCGGGGTCGCGGATGAGAATCATCCGCGTGTCTTTGTCGCCCTTTAGCGCCGCCTGGATGCGCTCCGAGACGTTCATCCGGGCGATTTTCTGGGTCAGGCTGATGCGCTCGGCTTTTTCCCTTTCAGCCGCGAGGGCCTCGGCTTCTTCTTCGCGCGCCAGCGCGGCTTCGAGTTCCTGCTGGGCGAGCTCGTGCTTCTTCTTCAGCTCTTCCAGCCGAGCCCGCAGGTCGGCGGGCAGGTCAGAGCGCTGCAAGACAGCGGTGATGAAACCCGGCAAGCCCTCCAGCCGTTCTTCATTCCCCAGAATTGCCTGAACCTGTTCCAGCGAGAGCTGTGGCACGAGCGGCGCCAGCGCCGCATCGTCGGCATTGGGATGTGCGGCAATGGTGTCCCGCATCGCCGCCGGCACCTCCGGTTGCGAGGCGAGGTACGCCAGCACTTCGGTGGCGCAGTCGGGCCGGGCCAGCAGTGGGAGGCACTTCTCGGCCGTCCAGCCGACGAGCGTCTCTCGCGCGGCCTGGC
>JAXIPK010000027.1:0-4690 GCA_045402975.1 Acidobacteriota bacterium | reverse complement strand
CGAAGCCACCGTGCTCTACAACGTCGCCTGCATTTATTGCATGCTCAACAAGAAGCCCGAGGCGCTCGACGCTCTGGCCAAGGCTTGGGGGGCCGGCTTCAAGGATGCCGACTGGGCGCGCCGCGATCCGGACCTGACCCTGCTGCACGGCGAGCCCGAATTCGACCGGCTCTATCCCGCCCCTCAGCCCAGCTAGGTTGTGCGATCAACCCGGAGGAGAGCGATGAACCGTTCAACGAGGAAGGCAGTTCTCGGAGTTGGGCTGTTTCTCGCCGGCGGCCTTTGGCTGGCGCAGGACGTGGCGCGGCCTCCCGCCGAGCAGGTGACGGCGCGCGCCGGCATCGCGCTCATTCACGTCTATCAGCAGCACCTGCATTCCTACAGCAGCTCCTATGTGCGCTGCCGCCAGCGTCCGACCTGCTCGCGCTTCGGCGTCGAAGCGCTCGAGCGCAAGGGCGCGGCGGGCGTGGTGGATATCGGCGAGCGTCTGGTGATGTGCAGCCGGACGCCGGTGAGGTCGCCGCGGCGCGCGCAGCCCCAGCCGGCCGCTCTCGCTGTCGGCGCGCCGCACATCGCCGCCTCGGCGGCCCTGCTTCAGGTCAGCGACGACGAAGCCGCGGGCGCCGTTTGCGCTCTCGGCTTCCTGATGATGCTGCTGATCGGCCTGGGCCTGGTCGCCACCTGGATTGCCCTGCTGGTGTTTGTGGTGCGCGACGCCAAGAACCGCGGCGCCGAGAACCCGGTGCTCTGGCTCATTCTGATTCTCTTCACCCACGTAGTGGGGCTGGTGATTTACTTCTTGGCGCGCCCTGCCGGCAACTTGGTTCCCTGCGAGCACTGCAAGAACAAGAAGCTTCAATACGCGCGCACCTGCCCCCACTGCGGCAACACCGACGCGCGCGCCGCCGCAGCTCCGGGCCCGCCGGCGCCGCCCGCTGCTCCCACGCCCTAGCGGGTCGGCGGAGCGTAGCGAACTTTCTTCCGTGCCGCCCGGTCCATCTCCGCCGGCGTCAGCAGCACAGTCGTCTTGACCCGCGCCACGCCCACGCCCGACGGCACCAGCGAAGCCGCCGCCGCGCTGGCGTTATCGGGCGCGTCGAAGATGATGAAAATGTCGGTCTCGCCGAAAGCGTAGTAGTACGATTCGATCTTGCCGCCGATGGACTTGATGAGCTTGTCCGCCACCTGACGGCGCTTCGAGCCCCCGTCGCGCAGCAGTGTCTTGATGCCGTCGGCGGTGTACGACACCTGGAAGAGATACTTGGCCATAGGAACCTCCACGCGGATGAAGTGTCGAACTCCCCGCGCGCAGGCTACCACAGTTCGGCTTTTCAGGGCCCGCGAGAAATCAGGTAAGGAGGAGCAGGAACGATGCCGAAGATGAAAAGCTACGCGACTTTCGACGACTACCTGGCAGACCAGTCTTCCAGGAACCGGTCGGTCATCCGGGCTCTGCGCAAGTTCGTGAAGCGCGTGGCCCCACAACTTCAGGAGTCGGTGAAGTGGGGCAACGGCTGCTGGGTGAAGGGAAAGGTCCCGGTCGCCTATGTCTACTCGGCCCCCGACCACGTGCAGTTCGGCTTCTCCCGCGGCGCCGCCCTGAAGGACCCCAAAAAGCTTCTCCAGGGCGAAGGCAAGTTCGTGCGGCACATCAAAGTGCTCAAGCCCGCCGACCTCGACGCGCGCGCCTTCGCCGCCCTCCTGCGCCAGGCCGCGCGCTAGCAGCGATGGACGCCGGCCGACGGCAGGCGCTATAATTTTCTTCCAGCGGTGGGCGTATAGCTCAGTTGGTTAGAGCGCACCCCTGATAAGGGTGAGGTCGGTGGTTCAAATCCACCTACGCCCACCAAGCTAGCACCCGGGCGTGTAGCTCAGTTGGGAGAGCACCTGGTTTGCAACCAGGGGGTCAGGGGTTCGAATCCCCTCACGTCCACCATTCTTCTTGATTCCTTTCCGTCTTTGGGCGTACATCTTCTTCGGCGTGATCACATGCCCCAAGTGCGGGTTTGAGCAGGACGACGGCGCCGAGTGTCTGAGTTGCGGCGTCATCTTCGCCCGCTATCGGCCGGAGCTGCCGCGGCCCGCTCCCGCACGACCCGCCGCGCCCAAGGCCGAAGCGGGCGGGCCCAGCGCCTTCAAGCGGTTTTTCCGGGCATTCCGTTGGGTGGCGCTGGTCGCGCTGCTGGTGGCCATCGTCCTCGTAACCAAGAAAACGCCGCCGCCTTACATTTCGAGCGATCCAGAGGCCCCGCAACGGCTGGAGGCCAAGCTAAGGGCGGCCGAGCTGGCAGCACAAGCTGGCCAGCCCCATACGCTCGCGCTCGATGAAGCTGAAATCAACTCGTGGCTGGGCTCTCATCTCCAGATGGCGCGGGAGCCGGGCTCCGAGCCTCAAAGCTCGCAACCCGAGTCCGAGCCGACCCTGGAAGAAGTCCAATCGTCGGTGCGTGACGTCAAGGTGGATTTGGTCGGTGACCGTGTGCGCGCCTACGTGCTGTTCGACTATCACGGCAAGGACCTGACGCTGCTGCTCGAAGGACGGTTGCGGGCCGAGAATGGCTACCTGCGCTTTGAGCCGACGGGCGGCAAGCTGGGCGAGCTGCCGCTGCCGCAGGCCGCGCTCGACCGCGCCACCGCGCGCCTGTTCAACGATCCCGAGAACCGCGAAAAACTCCGCCTGCCGCCGGAAGTGCGCGACGTCCGCATCGAGAACGGCGAGCTCAAAGTTTCCTACCGCTGAGTCTGAAGCAATCTCCGAGGAAAAGTAGTGGCATAATGGAGGCGCCGCAAGTCAATCGCCCCAGGCTGGGAGGGAGCTGTGATTCTTCATCAGAGGTTCGTCCCCGGACTGGCCATCGCGTCCTACCTCATCGGCGATGAAGCCACCGGCGAAGCCGCCGTGGTCGACCCGACGCGCGATGTGGACGAGTTCATCGCCTTCGCCCACGAGAACGGGCTGCGCATCGCCCACATCCTCGAGACCCACGTGCACGCCGACTTCGTCTGCGGGTCGCGGGAATTGAAGGCGCGCTTGCAGGGCGCGCCCACAATCCACGCCTCGGCCCTGGGCGGGCCGGAGTGGACGCCGGATTACGTGGACCAGGCTGCGAAAGAAGGCGACGCCGTTCGCCTGGGCTCGATCCGCCTCGAGGCCGTCCACATGCCGGGGCACACGCCCGAGCACATGTGCTGGGCGGTCTACGACGAGTCGCGCAGCCGCGACCTTCCCTGGATGCTCTTCAGCGGCGACTTTCTCTTCGTCGGCGACGTCGGCCGGCCCGACTTGCTGGGCGAGGAGGCGCAACGGCAACTCGCGCACCAGCTCTACACCAGCCTGTTCCAAAAACTCGATCGCATCCCCGACATCACCGAGGTCCTCCCCACCCACGGCGCCGGCTCGCTCTGCGGCAAGGCGCTGAGCTCGCGGCGCAACTCCACCGTCGGCTTCGAGCGCCGCTTCAACCCCGCCCTGGCCCGCAAGCCCGAGGAGCAGTGGGTGCGCGAACTGATGGCGGGCATGCCGCCCG
Source organism: Acidobacteriota bacterium (assembly GCA_045402975.1). Classification (GTDB taxonomy): domain Bacteria; phylum Acidobacteriota; class Terriglobia; order Acidiferrales; family 2-02-FULL-67-57; genus JACPRL01. The sequence goes on along the minus strand of JAXIPK010000027.1, from coordinate 1,163 downwards.
CCCCGCCCTATTTCCGCCGCATGAAGAAAGTGAACAAAGAGGGCCCGGCGGTTCTGGGACGCGATCGGCAGACGCTGGAGCCGTGTCCGCCGCGCGACGTGGAGAGGCGGATGGGAGCCACCGGGCTCATCGTCGACACCCGCACCAAGGAGGCGTTCGCTGCGGCGCACATCCCGGGCGCCATCAGCATTCCCTTCGGACCGAACTTGCCCACCTGGGCAGGTTGGGTGCTGCCCTACGACCGCCCGCTTCTGCTCGTGACCGAGGGTTCCGCGCAGGCGGCCGCCGTGGCGACGCACCTCTTCCGCGTCGGGTTCGACACCCTGGCGGGCTGCCTCGACGGTGGAATGGACGCCTGGGAAATGGCCGGGCTCCCGCTCGCTTCGCTGATGATGGTGCCGGCGCCGGAGTTGGATGCGCAGTGGCGGCAACGCCGGCAGGGGATGACCGTGCTCGACGTCCGCACCGACGGCGAGTGGGCATCGGGACACATTGACGGCGCGCTGCACATCCCCGTCGGAAACGTTCTTGCCCGGCTGGCGGAAGTGCCGCGCGGCAAGCCCCTTGCCGTGGTGTGCGGCTCGGGCTACCGCGGCTCGATTGTTGGGTCGCTGCTGCAGCGCGAAGGCTTTGAGAATGTCTCCAACCTGGTCGGCGGCATGAACGCCTGGCGCTCCGCCGGCCTGCCCACAACTACCGGCTAGCTCGCGGCATCTCAGCAGCTATGCTCAAGCCTGTTCGCGGGATGATTCTCACCATGACGCTCGTCGTCCTTGGCCTTCCCATCGAAGCGGGCGACATTCCGGAGAACTTTCGCGCGCGCGAGGCGCACGAAGGCGTCACGATCGCCGCGCGGCCGATTCCCGATGCGCCCGAAGCCGAGGAAGTCTTCGGCAAGACGGCGGCGCCGGTGCGGGCCGGTTTCCTTCCGGTCGAGCTGATCATCCTCAACCGGCGCGAGGAGCCCATACGAGTCGAGCTCAGCCGCATCGTCGTGCTGGAGGACGAGCGGAAGTTCGAGCAGGTTGAGCTGGAAGAAATCGCCCTGGCGCTCTACCCGCTGCCCAAGCTGAAAGACAAGCCCTCGGCCAGCCCGGAAAGAATTCCCACGCGGATGCCGAAGAACAAGGACAAAGACCTGACCAAACGCGAAGAAGCCGCGG
>JAXIPK010000187.1:0-2751 GCA_045402975.1 Acidobacteriota bacterium | reverse complement strand
CTATTCTGAGATGAATGAAGACCAGCGAAGAGGCCTAATTGCTCTGCTAGGTGTGTACTTGAGGCGGTTGCAGCCGGAGCTCGGTGATGCGGAGACTGCGCGGATTGAAGCCGCCGGAGTGGAGAATATCCACTTCGCCTGGGCGGGCGGCAGCGAGCCCGGCCAGGGGCACTACTATCGCCTCCACGGGCCGACCTTCGTCATCGAGTACGACAACACTCAGGACAACGCCAACCACATTCACACCGTCTGGCGGGATTTCGACCGCGACTTCGGCCCCGACCTCCTGCGCGCCCACTACGCCACTTCTCCCCACCACCAGCAAAATCGGAATTCGAAAACCGTAGCTCGGTAAGAAAAGGCGGCAGCTTAGCTGCGAAGACAGGCAAGAATGCCTGTCCTACCGGCGCCCGTGAGGCAAATGAAGCGGTTTGAGAATTATTCTTCCTGGACGACGACGCACTGCAGGACTTCGTCGAGCGAGGTCAGGCCTTCCTTGAGGAGCATCAGGCCGTAGTCTTTGAGGGAGAGCATGCCGTCGCGGCGGGCGGCGTCGCGGATTTCGTCGGTGTTAGAGCGCTTGATGACCAGGGCGCGCACGCCGGTGCCCATGCGCAGCACTTCGTAAATCCCCACGCGGCCCTTGTAGCCGGAGCCGCCGCAGGCGTCACACCCGACCGGTTTGTAGAAGGTGACGTTGGGCTCGACCGACGCGCCGAGGAAGCGGAGCGTCTCGGCGTCCACCGGGTAGGCCTCCTTGCACTTGCAGAGGCGGCGCGCCAGGCGCTGCGCCATCACGCCAATCGTCGAGCTGGCGACCAGGAAGGGCTCGATGCCCATCTCATCCAGCCGCACGAACGTCCCGGCGGCGTCGTTGGTGTGCAGCGTGGTGAAAACCATGTGGCCGGTGAGCGCGGCCTCGACGGCAATCTTGGCGGTTTCTTTGTCGCGGGTCTCGCCGATGAGGATGACATCGGGGTCCTGGCGCAGAAAAGCGCGCAGGACGCGGGCGAAGTCGAGCCCGATTTCCTTGTGCACCTGCACCTGGTTGACGCCGCCCAGGTCGTACTCGATGGGGTCTTCGACGGTGGAGATGTTGATGTCGGAGCTATTGAGCTCGGCCAGCGCCGAGTAGAGCGTGGTGGTCTTGCCGGAGCCGGTGGGCCCGGTGACGTAGAGGATGCCGTAGGGCTGGTTGACCATGTCGCGCACTTTCTGCAGCGTTTCCTGGTGGCTGATGAGCTTGTCGAGCCCGAGCGCCGTGTTCGACTTGTCCAGGATGCGCATGCAGACTTTCTCGCCCCACTTGGAGGGGATGGTGGAGACGCGGAAGTCGATGGCCCTCTCCTCCAGGCGCACGCTGATGCGCCCGTCCTGCGGCATGCGCTTTTCGGCGATGTCGAGCTTGGAGAGAATCTTCAGGCGCGCGATGAGACCCATCTGGCCTTTCTTGGGGACGGTCTGGACGGGATGCAGGACGCCGTCAATGCGGAAGCGCACTATCACTTCCTTTTCCATGGGTTCGATGTGGATGTCGCTGGCGCCCTGGTTGACGGCGGAGGCCAGGATGGCGTTAGCGAGGCGAACCACAGGCGCGTCTTCCGCCGAGTGCTTGATGTCGGTCACCGAGGTACTGGTCACGTCGTCGGAGTCAATCTCTTCCAGGTTGATGTCCTTGATGGAATCGTTCTGAAGCGACTGCAACGCCGATTGTGAGCCGCCGCCGCCGGCGCCGCCATCGCCCTTGGCGGCTTCTTTCTTGGTCAGCGTCCGGTAGGGGCCGGTGAGGAATTTCTGAAAGTCCTCGTCGGTGCAGACCACGGGCTCGATCATCACGCCTTTGACGAAGCGGCGCACGTCGTCCAGCGCCGTCAGGTTGTCGGGGTTGACCATGGCCAGCGTCAGGCGGTTGTTGGCGAAGGCCACCGGCAGCACCTTGTGCTGCATGATGGTTTGCTCGGGCAGCAGGCTCAGCACGCGCGAGTCGAACTGCACTTTGCTCAGCGCCACGTACTCGATGCCGACTTGAGTGCTGGCCGATTCGACGCGCTCGGCTAGGATGCGGGTGAGCGAGACACCGATCTTGGGGTACTGCATGAGCAGCTCTTCGAAATCCTTGCGCTCGAGAATGCCGACGGTGGTGGGTTCGAGCGTGACCACCGAAGCGGTGCGGGGCTTGCTGGTCAGCAGGGCCATCTCGCCGAAGCAGGCGCCGGGGCCGAGCTCGGTGAGCAGAAACTCGATGGAGGTGTTGGGGTCCTTCTTGCGGACTTCGCAGCGGCCGGCGGTGATGAAGTACATCGAGTCGCCCGCCTGGCCTTCGCGCACCACGTAGTAGGCGGGCGGGAAGTCGCGGCGCTTGAGGCGGCGCACGATGGCGTCGCACTCGTGCGGCGTGAGCAGGCTGAAGAGGTCGATGCGCTGCAGGAAGTGGGTCCGGGCCGGTGCAGCCGGTGCGGGGCGCGCCGCCACGGGCGCCGCCGGTGGATTGGTGGCCATATGAGTGCCTTCCCCCTGGAGGTGCGCGGGGCTTGCCGCCCGCGCGTCGAGGCCGATTATACCCGCGCCGCTGGTTGCCGGGCGAGAGTTTTGTTTCTTCGCCGCGGCAATCGGAGTATACTTTGCACCATCCCGGGGTGGGTTAGGCGGAATGAATCGAAAAGTAATCTACTTCAGCGATTCGCCTGCGGCGTCGCAGGCCAAGGGTTTGACTTCGCCCTATGCCGCGCAAGCGGTGGCTCGCAGCCCGCT
>JAXIPK010000326.1:0-3163 GCA_045402975.1 Acidobacteriota bacterium | reverse complement strand
CGTTGTTCAAGTCCCACTTCAGGCCGCTGCCCTCGTGGCCCAGCCAGAGGAGCCGCTGCACCGCTTCCGAGTAGGTGAAGGACATTGCGGAGGCGCCCGCCTAGGCGGCCATGAATTCCAGCGCGCCGGCGACGTAGGTCTTCAAATCCTTGCGGGGGACGATGGCGTCGAGGAAACCCTTCTCCAGCAGAAACTCGCTGCGCTGGAACCCTGCGGGGAGTTTCTGGCGGATGGTCTGCTCGATGACCCGCGGCCCGGCAAAGCCGATGAGCGCGCCCGGCTCGGCCACGTTGAGGTCGCCCAGCATGGCGTAGCAGGCGGTGACGCCGCCGGTGGTCGGGTCGGTCAGGATACTGATGTAGGGGACGCCGGCGTCGTCCAGCCGCGCCAGCGCCGCGCTGATCTTCGCCATTTGCATCAGGCTGATGACGCCCTCCATCATCCGCGCCCCGCCGGAACAAGAAATGATGATGAGCGGCGCGCGCGACTCGAGCGAGCGCTCGATGGCCCGCGTGACTTTCTCGCCCACCACCGCGCCCATCGAGCCGCCGATGAACGCAAACTCCATCGCACCAATCTGCACCGGCCGCCCCGCCAGCTTGCCGTCGCCGAAGACGATGGCGTCTTTCATGCCCGTCTCTTTCACCGCTTTCTGGATGCGCTCCACATAAGGCTTGGTGTCCACGAACTTCAACGGGTCGGTGGAGATGAGGCCGGCGTCGTGCTCGACGTAGGCGCCGTCATCGAACAGCAGCTCCAGCCGCTTCAACGCTCCGATGCGGTAGTGGAACTGGCAGCGCGGGCATACGTTCAGGTTCGCTTCCAGGTCTTTCTTCCAGACGATGCTGCGGCAGCCGTCGCACTTCAGCCACAACCCCTCAGTGCGCACCTTGCGGTCTTCGGGCGCCGCCGCCTCAATTGGTTTTTTCTCTCTGCGAAACCAGGCCATGGCTCAGTATTCGATTCCCCGCTGGGCTTCAATGCCCTTTTGATACGCGTGCTTGACTTCCCGCATTTCGGTCACTGTGTCGGCCAGCTCCACAATCTCCGCGTGCGCGTTGCGCCCCGTCAGAATTACGTGCACCCTCTCCGGCTTCTGCTTCAGGACTTCCACAACCGGGCCGACGGGAATGAGGCCGTAACTGATGGCGTAGTTGATTTCGTCGAGGATGATCATATCGTACTCGCCGGAAAAAATCTTCTCGCGCGCGAAGGCCCAGGCTTCCTCGGCGGCCTGCCGGTCTTTCGGATCGATCTCGCCGCCCAGCTTCACAAACCCATGCCCCATAGGCCGGATGGTGAGCTTGTCCTTGCCCAGCATCTCGGCGGCATCGAGCTCCCCGTAGTGCCACGAGCCCTTGATGAACTGCACCATCAGCACCTTGAGACCGCTGCCCACAGCGCGCATCGCCAGCCCCAGCGCCGCTGTGGTCTTCCCCTTCCCCGGCCCGGTGTGGACGATGATCAGCCCTCTGCGCTTCGCTTCATTCATGGGAAGGCCGCGAGTCTACTTGGGATACGGGTGGTCGCGCAAGAAGGCGAAGGCGCGATAGAGCTGCTCCAGCAGTACCACGCGGGCCAGCTCGTGCGGCAACGTCATCGGGCCGAGCGAGAGCAGCTCGTCGGCGGCGCGCTTGGTTTCGTCGGCGAAGCCTTCGGCGCCGCCGACCAAGAACACCAGCTTGCGCGCGCCGCTGCGCTCTTTTTTGGCCAGCCAGCGGGCAAAGTCTTCCGAGCTGAACGCCTTGCCGCCGGCATCGAGCAACACCACCGGCGCCGCCCCGCCCTTGCCGCGCGCTTCGGCCACCGACCACGGCCCGCCGTCGGTCGTTTTCCATTCCAGCACTTCGATGGGAGAAAAGCGGGCGATGCGTTTCTGATAGTCCTCCAGCAACGCCCGCAGGTTCGGATTGCGGGTCTTGCCGAGGAAAATCAGTTGAATGCGCACGGGCTACTTTCGCCGCTTGTCTTCGGGGATGGCCAGGCGCTTGGCCGGCCGCCACAGCCGCTCCAGATCGTAGAACGCCCGGGCCTGGGGCGAGAAGACGTGGACAACAAAGTCGAGGTAGTCGAGCAGAATCCACTCGGCGTGCCGGTAGCCCTCGACGTGGTGCGGCTTGAGGCCGAGCTCGAGCAGGTGTTCCTCAACTCCGTTGGAGATGGCCTGGGCTTGCCGCGACGACTCGCCGGTACAGAGCAGGAAGTAGCCGCTGAGCGTAGCGACGCCGTTCAGGTCGAGTAGCACCAGGTCGCCAGCCTTCTTATCGAGAGCGGCCTGCGCCGCCTGCTCCACGAGGTCCAGGGTCTTGGCGGCTTTCATCGCCTCCCCGAGTAGAGCGCCATCTTGGCAATGTAGTCCGCCACGGCGGATGGAACCAAGCCCGCCACCGAGCGACCCCGGCGGGCGGCTTGGCGGACTTGACTCGCCGAGACGTCCACCTGTACCCCGCCGATGAAGTGAACGGTCGCGCTCGGCACGGCCACTCGCGCGACCTTGCGCAGGTCGGTCCCCGGGCGCGTGGCGACGATGAAGTCGCATAGGCGAACCAACTGGCGCACGTCCTTCCACTTTGGCAGATAGATAAACGCGTCGGCGCCCAGGATGAAGTAGAGCTTGGCGCGCGGCGCCAGGCGTCGCAAACGCCACACGGTGTCGATCGAATAGCTCGTCTGGCGGCCACGCAAGTCCGAGCCCGCTTCCAGCAGCGAGGGCACGAAGGCCGGTTCGTCCGCGCAGGCCAGCGCCACCATCGCGAAGCGGTGAAGAAACGGGCTCAGGCCGCGGCTCTGCTTGTGCGGCGGCTTCCCGGAGGGAACGAAGTAAACCAGGTCGAGCCGGAAGCGGCGCCGCGCGGCACGCGCTGCCGCCAGGTGTCCGTTGTGAATGGGATCGAATGTGCCGCCGAGGATGCCGATGCGCAAGGGTCGCATGCTATGTGGAGGTCACCGGCGTCACGGCTCGCAACCGCGCGGCCAGCTCGTAGCGAAGTGGGTTGAGGCCGTCGCCGCGTAGCGCGGAGATGGCTACCAGAGGCATGCCTTCGGCCTGGCAGAACGCGCGCAGCCGCTCGAGCCGCTCGGCGCTCTCCGGCATGTCGGTCTTGTTGGCGACCACGACGACCGGCTTCTCCAGCAGCGCGGCGCTGAACTGCGCCAGCTCGCC
>JAXIPK010000022.1:0-4720 GCA_045402975.1 Acidobacteriota bacterium | reverse complement strand
AGCGGCGCGGTATCAGCGCCACGGCAGCGAAGCCAACCTGCTTATTCTGAACTACCCGACGCCGCAAATCGCTCGAGCGCGGCTGGCGGACTTCCAGCAACTCTTCAACCTGAACTTGGAGGGCAAGCCGACCGCGCCGGTGGTGTTCGGACGCCGCAAGGGGTCGCTGGTGGTACTGGTGGCGGGGCTTCAGTCCAAAGAAAGCGCCGAGCAGTTGATCGAGCAGGTGCGCTTTGAGCCGCAGCTTTCCTGGAGCGACCCGCGGCCAGAAGACCTTGGGACAACAGCTCGGGGCCTGCTGAACCTGATGCTCGGGACCGCGCTGCTGGTTCTGGTTACCCTGGTGCTTAGCCTGGCCTTTGGCAGCCTCCGGCTGGGGATGAAGGTCTGGTTCCCGGGGCGCTTTCTGGACAAGGGGTCTGATGAGGAGTCACTCTTTCTCGACATCCGGCCGCGGCGGTAAGCTGTTGAGAATCTGTGGATTGCGGTGAAGGGGCGAGGAAAAGCCGGTCGACCGTCCTCCTAACCTATTGATAACACACAAGAAAGAGTTGTGGATTTCGCCCTAGTTTCTGCTTGACAGCTTTCCACTGCGCATCTAGACTCTGCCGGTTGAGAGGTTGGCCCTACCGCGCACTGGGCCATACCTACTTTCCCCTAAAGGCCCCGGTTGGCAACAGCCGGGGCTTTTTGTTGCTCTCGAGGCGTCAGCTAAGAACCCGCAATCTGTTGTAAACTGGCGACGAAGCCGGCGTAGCTCAGCCTGGTAGAGCAGCCGATTCGTAATCGGCAGGTCATCGGTTCAACTCCGATCGCCGGCTCCAGGTTTTCCTGAAACCTTCCACTAGACGGGAACCGTGGACCGCCTAGGGCTGGCGCGGCGCAGCCCTTTCTTGCGCTGGAGCTTGGCCTTGAGCTTCTTGACCTCGCGCCAGAGCTCGGCGAAGGCGTGCTTGAGGGCGGGGACAGCTTGGGGGCCGCTCTCACTGGCGTAGAGCTGGCCGGGGGGCAGGCGCAGCGTGATGGACGCCAGGAACGGCCGCGTGGGCTGGATTCGTCGCTCGAGACGCACGTGCAAGTCCACCAGGTCCGGCGCGAATTTCTTCAGGTGCCGCTGGAGCTTCTCGGTCTGGCGGCGCAGCTCGTGCTCGACGCCGTCCTTGTCACCGATGCCGCGGTAGCGAACATGACTTTTCATGCAGGCGGGAGTCCTTGGTTGAGATTTGACGACAGCAGTCTAGTCCGTCCGCGCATCGAGGTCAACCGCACGAACAAGCCGACGAGGAACAGCCCCGCGATGCGGGGCTAGCGGCCGTGGCCGTTGCCGGAGGCCTTGCGGCGGGAGCGCTGCAACTGGAGGAGCTGCGCCGCCCAGGCTTCCAAGCGCTCCAGGAGTACACGCTGCCGCTCGGCTTCGGAGTCCGTCTCCAGCAGTTCCTGCTTGAATTCGAGATCGAAGGGCAGCTCGGCGGCCAGCCGGAAGCTCAGCGGGGCTTCACCGGCGCCCAGCGTCGCATCGGCATCTCGGCCGTGGACGAGCCGGTGGACTTCGGCGTAGGCAGTAAGCAGCTTCCCTTTCGTGATGGAATCCGGAGTCGCGTCCTCGTCGGCCAGGAACTCCACTTCCCCCTGTAGGTACTCGAGCTCATCGGAGACGGCGTTGAGGCGGAAGCGGCGCCTGCCGACGGCCAGGATATCGGAGCGGCCGTCCGGATACTCCTTCACCAGTTGAACGATCTCCGCCGTGCAGCCCACCCGCGCCACACCCTCGCCCCGGGCGAGGATGATGCCGAACTCGCGTTGCTGCTCGCGGCAGATGCGCGTCATCAGGCGGTAGCGCGGCTCGAAGATGTGCAGCGGCATCGAAGCGCCGGGAAGCAGAACGATTTCGAGGGGAAAAAGGGGAAGCCAGTCCGAGGCCATTACGGGATTGCGCCAGCGCTAGCGAGGAAACGGGTACATCAACCAGCCCAAGCCGATGCCGACCGTCATGAACGTCAAGAAAGAAACGAGGAAATACTTGGCGCGGTCCTTCCAGCCGTACTTGGTGAGAAAGGTGAAGACCAGTGAGACAAAGAAGGCGAACAGCGTCATCGACTGGAGATGCGAAAGCTGGATGAGCGGCTCGTCCACGTTACTCCTTCTTGCCCACGGCGATGTCGTAGGCGTCGATGGCGGTTAGCAGGTTGAGCAGGCCGGCGCAAAGGAAGAACACGGTGCCGTAGTCGCCGCTGGCACGCGGCAGGTAGTTCTCGCCCAGGCCGGCGAGCTTGGCGGCGGTGAAGTAGAGCACCACCCCCAGGTCGCCGACGAAGCCCAGCGTGTGGAGCAGAGTGACGAAGGCGCCCTGGGTGCGATCGATGGCCGGGCCGTAGAGCTTGGCGCCCATCGCCAGACCCAGTCCGGCCATACAGGTGACTGAGAAAAAGAAGACGACGGCGCGGTCGAGTTTCTTCTGCACCAAGTGGCCGAGGCCGGGGACGAGCCAGCCGAGGATGCCGCAGAACCAGCCGCGCACTGCGCTGCCGGCGGCCGGCGCGGCTTTCGATTCGGTGTTGGCTGTCTCGGCTTCGCCCATGCTCAGCTCACAATGCGGACGATTTCCTTCTGCGCCGGACCGGTAACGGCGGCGCTCTTTTCGCTGACGTAAACGTTGACCTCGGAGCGCACCCCAAACTCGGGAAGATAGATGCCGGGCTCGACGGAGAAGCAGAGGCCGGGAACGAGCTCGCGCTCGTCGTGGGTTTCCAGGTTGTCCATGTTGGCGCCGGTGGAGTGCACATCTTCGCCGATGGAGTGGCCGGTGCGGTGGACGAAGTAGTCGCCGTAGCCGCGCTGGCGGATGACCTCGCGTGCCGCGTCGTCCACCTGATAGCCGTGGACCGTCTCGCCGCGGGCTATGGCCTGCGCCACAAAGTTCACCGCAGCGTCGCGGGCATCGCGCACGATGGTAAAGATTTCCTGGTAACGAGCGGGGACCTCGGCGCCGACGTAGCCCACCCAGGTGATGTCGTAGAAAACCGAGTGAGGCTTATCGAGCTTGGCCCACATGTCGAGCAGAACCCAGTCGCCCCTTTGCACCGAGCGCTTGTCTTCGGCGCGGGGCGAGAAGTGCGGGTCGCCGCTGTGCTCGTTCCAACCGACGATGGGCGGCTCGTCGGTGGTAAGCCCGCGGGCGGCGAATTGCTCCATAATCCACTGCTGGAGCGCATATTCGGTGAGCGGCTTCCCTTCCCGCACCTGGGCGGCAATGCGCGCGAAGGACTGCTGCATCACCTCGTCGACCTTCTTGCCGGCTTCGAGGTGCATCTGATGCTGCGCCTCCGTCCAGCGGGCTTCGAAGTGCTGGATGAGATCGACCGAGCTCACGACTTCGACACCGAAGCTGCGCAGCAAGTCCACGGTGCCGGCGTCGACCATCGAGACGGTGAAGATGTTGTTGAAGGGCGAGTATTGCATCGCCACGTTCTTTGCCGGGCCGAGAATCGCCTTCAGCTTTTCGCGCTGCTCGCCCCAGGCAGAGTAAAGGTTCTTGTCGCCCGGAAGTGAATCGAGGCGCGCGGCTTCGATGCGATGCACAAGCTTCTGCGGCGCGCCCGAAGCCGGGATGAAGTAATACCAGCGACGCGTGACCATGGTGGCCTCAAGGCCGAGGAGGCGGTAGGCGATAGGGTCTCGATGGTGGTGGTCGTAGAGCAGCCAGCCGTCGAACTTGCGCCGTGCAAGCTCGGCTTGAATCGCTTTGAGGTCAAAGGCCATCGTAGCTCCTCAGGCTTCCGCCATCACGGTGCGCCACTTCTCTTTGGACGGGGCCGGCGTCGCCAGGCTGACGAATACCAGGGTGAGCACCGAACAGATGAGAGCTGGCACCACGGCGTCCACGTCCTTGGTCAAGGCAACGAAAGCGCTTTGCGACTCGCTCTGCGCCACCAGACTCCACCCGATGCTGATGGCGGTGCCGACCAGAATGGAGGCGAGCGCACCTTGCGCGTTGGCGCGCTTCCAGAAGAAAGCCGCCAGCACCACCGGAGTGATGCCGGCGCCGTAGACGGTGTAGGCGTAGAGCGCCATGCGAAGAATGGATTCGGTATGAGCGGCGAGAAAGACTGCCAGGACGCCCAGCGCGACGACAATCAAGCGAGAGAAGATCAGAATCTGCCGCTCGCTGGCCTGCGGGTTGAGGAAGCGGTGGTAGACGTCGTGGATGAGATTGCTGGCGGGCGAAAAGAGGTAGTTGTTGCCGGTGGAGATGACCTTGGCGAACACACCGCCGAGAAGAAGCGCACCCAGCAACTGCGGCAGGCCGTTGCGTGCCGCGTAGGGAATGATTTCACGCGGCGTGGCGTCTTTGTAGATGGCGCTGCCGATGACAGCCAGAGCGACGATGACGGTTTCCAGAATCACGGTGCCGACAATCCAGCCAATGACGGAAAGTTTGGCATCGCGCTCGCTGCGGGCGGAAAAGAATTTCTGGTACATCGCCTGGTTGCCTACCAGAAGGAACATGGTGGGCAGAACGAAGTTCAAGATCTGATACCAGCGGAAGGGGCCGAGCGCGGTGAAGTGGTTCTCCGGCAGGCCGGCGCGAACGCCTTCCCAGCCGCCGGCGGTGCCGATGAGCGCCGGAAGCGCCAAGCAGGCGGTTATTGACACGAGCAGGCCGATAACGAGGTCGAGATAAGCGACCGAAGCCATTCCGGCCAGCGCCGTGAAGGTGATG
>JAXIPK010000351.1:0-4807 GCA_045402975.1 Acidobacteriota bacterium | reverse complement strand
CGAATGCTCCCGGTCGGGCTGCTGCTGCTAGCGGCTACCGCCGTCGTGCAGGCGGGGACGAGCGAAGAGCAGCAGATTGAGGAGACTATCGCCGCCGTCGTCAAGGCCTACAGCGCGGGCGACTACGACACGCTGCGGACCTACTACGCGGCGGACGTGACCGTCGTCCCGGGCGACTACAGCCCCACGCTCAGCGGCTGGAGCACCGTCGAGCCGCGCTACCGCCAGGCGCACCTGGCCTACGGCCACATCGAGCTTGTGCGCGAGAACACCAAGATCATTCGCCGCGGCAAAGTCGCCTGGGCCAGCTACCAGTGGCAACTGGCCGGAATCCGCGGCAAAGAGCTATTGGAAGTACAGGGCCAGACCACGCTGGTGTTGGAAAAGCGCAAGGGACACTGGGTGATCGTCCACAACCACACGTCACTGGTGCCGCCGCGCGCGGGACCGCCCCAGCCGGCCGCCGGCCAGCCCAAGCCCTGAGTGAGCGCGGCCTCAGCCGGTGGTCAACTGTTGGTAGACCCAGAGCCCGAAAGTGAGCACGCCGAAAGCGACCGACAGACCGAAGGTGATCCAGAAGAGCTTGCTGATTCTCTCCACTTGGGCGGAAATCCTCGCCTGCTCGCGCAGCTTCCCTTCCTCGCCGGCATCAATGTAGAGAGATTCTTCCTCCCGCAGGCTGACAATGCCGCGGTAGGCAGCCACCGCGATGCAGACAGCGGTGATGGCCAGCCAGAGAACCAGCATCCCCAGGATAAGTGAAAAGCTCAGCAGCATGGACGCCCTCCGCGCTTGGGGTGCTGCCCTTATACGCCGCCACCACCACCGACGTCAACCGAAAGAAGCGCGCGCAAGCCGGCGGAAGCCGCGAACACGAAGCCGCGCGGAGAAAAACGATGGCCAATACAGGGGAATTGTGATAAACATTGAGAGGCGACACCGGTTGAGTTGAGCTCCAGGGCCGCGAAGACGAACGGTGCGGCTTTCTTGGTTTCAGCCCCGGGGCGTTGAGAGAGAGGAACAGCCGCACCATGAGCAACACCCCAGTCGTTCTGAGCGGCGCACCATCCCTTCCCGCTCGAGATCAGTTTGACCCCATCCGCATCGCCTACCTGGTTAGCATTCACATCGCCACCGTAGCCGTCTTCTGGCAGACCACCTGGGCGGCGGTGGGCCTTTGCCTGCTGCTGCATGCCGTGATCGGCGGGATGGGAATGTGCGTCGGCTTCCACCGGCTCCTGACGCACCGCTCCTTCAAGTGTCCGACCTGGCTGGAGTACACGCTGGCTCTGCTGGGCACGCTCTGCCTGCAAGGCGGGCCCATCGAGTGGGTAGCACAGCACCGCCAGCATCACCATCACGCCGACGAACCCGGCGACCCGCACAGCGCCCGCCAGGGCTTCTGGTGGAGCCACATGCTGTGGATCCTCTGGGCACCGCCGGAGGAAGCGCGGCTCGCCATCGCCCAGCGCTACGCCCCCGACCTTCTGCAGGTGCCGTTCTACGTGTTTCTCCAACGGGTGCACTTCTGGATTTCGGTGCTGTTGGGCATTGCGCTTTACCTGCTGGGCGGCTGGCCGTTCGTAGTCTGGGGAATGTTTGTGCGCATCGTCTTCACCTACCACTGCACCTGGCTGGTCAATTCCGCCAGCCACACCTTCGGCTACCGCAACTTTGCGGTCGACGACCTCTCCACCAACTGCTGGTGGGTGGCGCTGCTGAGCTACGGCGAAGGCTGGCACAACAACCACCACGCCTTTCCCACCTCGGCCCGGCACGGCCTGCGCCGGTGGGAGATCGACCTCTCCTACGCCTTCATCCGCACGCTGAAAGCCATCCGGTTGGCCTGGGACCTGCGCCGGCCGCCGATCGACAAGCTCCGCTTTGAGGCCCGGCATCCTTCTGCCGTGGCCTGAAGAACCGCTGACGCTTCCACCCGATGCTGGTATCATGAGCCCCGCTATTGCTCCTGTTCGGAGGTGACCCATGGCCACCCCCACTGGCCCAGCATCGCGCGCGGTCAAGGTTGTCGCCGCCGCCCTAGACGGCGAGCGCATCCGCGGCTTTGCCTTCGACTTCTCGCCCCAGAAGGAACACTGCCGCGTATTCCCCTCCGAGCGCGCCACCGCCACGGAGGCGCGCGACATCGACGTGCGCAAGCTCAAGGCGCTGTTCTTCATCAAGGAGTTCACCGCGCCCGGCGCCGAAAAGGTCAACCCCAATGAGTTTGTGGGCACACCGCACGGACGCAAGATTCAGGTGACGTTCTCCGACGGCGAGACTCTGATGGGCAGCACCGAAGGCTACGCCCCCAACCGCCTGGGCTTCTTTCTCTTTCCCGCCAATCAGAACAGCAACATCCTGCGCGTGTTCGTAATCAACACCAACGTCAAAGAAGTGAAGTGGATTCAGTAGCGGCGTGATGGGGTGGTGCCGAAGGTGGGATTCGAACCCACACGAGCTGTCGCCCACTGCGCTCTGAACGCAGCGCGTCTGCCAGTTCCGCCACTTCGGCCCGATGAATAGAGCCCCGCGGACGAACTCGGGGCGGCGGTGACTCCATCTTGCCAATGCCTGCCGGGACTGTCAAGGTGTGGCGGCCCCGACCTTTTCAGTTTCAGCGCTGCAAGTAGATTGGTTCGTTTGGCCTAGTTTGATATAGTCATGGGACTCCCATCGGAGGAGGGGCGTCGGGCCCGATGGCCACAAACAGGGCAATCAAAGTAGCCGTAGCCGATGACCAGCCGCTCTACCGGATGGGTGTGGTCAAGTTGTTGGAGACGGAGGAAGATTTGACGCTGGTGGCGGAAGCCACCAACGGTATGGAGGCCATCCTGGCCATCGAGCGCCACCAGCCTGACGTCCTACTGCTCGACCTCAAGATGCCGGTGATGGACGGCCTTCAAGCGCTCAGCGAAATCGGAAAGCGGCGGCTAGAGGCTCGCGTCATCGTCATGATCTCGAATGACGAGCGCGAGAAGGCGGTGCGCGCCGTGCGCCTGGGGGCGCGCGGCATCCTCTTCAAGGACGCCGACCCGGCGCTGCTGCCCAAAAGCATCCGCAAGGTTTACGCCGGCGAAGTCTGGATCGACAACCCCATCCTGAGCCAGGCGCTCAAGTCGCTGCTCACGCGCCCGCAAGCGCCGCAGGTGCCGGCGGAGACGCGCGAAATGAAGCTCTCCGGCCGCGAGATGGAAGTGGTGCGCTGCGTGGCGATGGGGCTGCGCAACAAGGAGGTGGCCGACAAGCTGGGCGTCAGCGAGGCCACCATCAAAAACCACCTCACCAGCATCTACACCAAGCTGGGCGTGGGCGATCGGCTCGAGCTCATCCTCTACGCCATCCACAACAAGCTCGTCCACGTGTAACTTACGCGCGGGCGAGGCCGCTGCGCTGCAGCAGCCCCCGCCAGGTTTCGGCGCCGCGGCCTTTGAGGCGAGTGCGCGTCAGTGAGAGCAGCACCATCGCCACAAAAATAATCAGCAGCCCGAAACTGGCCAGCTCGAACGAACTTGCTCCTTTAGGCAGGATTGAGAAACGCCCGTAGACGAACTCGATGTGCACCCAGTAAACCAGCAGTGAAGTTTTGCCGAGCTGAATCATCGGGCTGAAAAGCTTGCCCGGCTTCACCGCGCACCAGCCGTAGCTGAGCGGCAGAATCATCAGCAGCACGCCCACGCGCAGCAGGAAAAAGTTGGGGCTGGTGTGCCAGAAGTCGTAGACGGCGTAGAGCTGCGCTGAGAACGAATCGAGCCACAGCGCCAGCGCCGCCAGCGCCGCGCCGACGCCGCCCAACAGGACAAAGATGCGCCGTTCGCCGCCGACGCGCGTAGCCCGCATCACCACCAGCCCGATGGCCACGCCGGCGAAAACGAATCCCGTCCACGGAAACAGCGGAAACAGCCACGGCTTGGGTACCTGCTCGAAGTGGCCGCCGTTGATGTAGCTCCCCAGCCACCACGGCAGGAAGATGGGGTTCCAGGTGGTCCACAACGGCGGCGTCACGAGCGCAATCGCGGCCGCAGCGGCGGCGCCGAAGACGATCCGTCGAGTGAAGCCAGGCACGAGCGCCACGCTGCTGGCGAAAACCATCGAAAGCCCGATGGTGTTGAGGATGTCCACGCGCAGCAGGTCGGTCCAGGGCGCCCAACCGAAGCCGAGCACAAACTCCTGCGCGCGAAACAGCATCGCCAACCCAAAGATCTCCAGCCCGCGCTTGGCTGTGCTGCGAGCGACCTGCGTGCCCGGGAGCCCTTTGCTCTCGAGGCGGTCCATCACCAGCGCCATCGAAACCCCGGCCAGAAACAGGAACAGCGGCGCCGGCAGTGTTCCGATGAGCTGCGAGATGCGGTAGATCTCACCCTCGCGGGCGGCGGGCGCCAGCCAGGAGTTGTAGCAGTGCGTCTGGAACATCGTCAGGCAGGCCAGCCCGCGCATCCAGTCGATGTAATCGAGCCGCGCCTTCGGAGCGCTCATTGGCGCAGAAGCTATCGGCTCGACGGACAAAAAGCAAGCTGGCTTGACCCGGGCAGGCAGATTGGCATAGCGTCTGCGCCATGAAGCGGCCGGGCGGCGTCACGATGCTGGCCATTCTTCATTTTCTCGAGGCCATCCTGTTTCTGTTGGTCGGCGTGATGCTCTTCCTCGTGGTGCAGCTCCTGGCGCAGGTGGGAGCCGACGCCGTGCAGCAGGCGCCGGATGAAATGACCCGGCGAACGATGACGCTGCTGCTGGAGTGGATTCAGGGCGGTGAGATGGTGGCTGTCTACGCGGTCATCGTGGTGCTGGCGCTGGTGTTCATCGTCGT
>JAXIPK010000325.1:0-3418 GCA_045402975.1 Acidobacteriota bacterium | reverse complement strand
CGTCCGCGAAGCCTTGCTCCGTCTGCGGGAGGAAGGGTTCCTGGAGAGCGCTGCCCGTCGAGGCTTCCTGGGTCGCCCGCTGAGTGTTTCGGAGGCCGAGGAAATCTACCCGATCATTGCCGCCCTGGAGGCGCTGGCGCTGAGAAGTTTCGATATCCGCGGCGTCGACGCCCAAAAACTGAAGGGGTTGAACCGGGCCATGCGCAGCTCAGAAAATGCGGTGGAGCGCTCGGAGCTAGACATGGCTTTTCACGAAGCGCTGCTGGAGCCGTGCAAGAACTCTCGCCTGCTCGAAATTCTTGGCAAGCAGAAACAAGTTGTCCGGCGTTACGAAATTGCGTACATGAAAGAGGTTCCTCTTGTCCGGTCGTCCGGCGTGGAGCACGAAAAGATCATCCAGTCAGTGCAGTCTGGGAACAGGCAGCAGGCCATCGCCGCTCTAGATGTGCACTGGCAATCTTCCATGTATTCCCTGCTCCGTTTCCTGCGCGCTCAACAGATGTAATCTGGGCGCAATTCCCAAGGCTTCTGGCTACCTTTCTTTGCTCAACTCGCCTGCTGCGTCTGTGCGATAATGCGGTTTCAATTCTGAAGGGGAGGAATCCAACCATGCTTCTTCGGCGTTCGACTCTGCTCGCGCTCATCCTGACGGCGGTTTCGCTGGCGCTGGCGCTGCCGGCGGCCGCCAAACGACCCATCACTTTCGACGACATGATTTCAATGGGGCGCGTCAGCGACCCGCAGGTGTCGCCCGACGGCAAGTGGGCGGCCTATGTGGTGGACACCTACGACAAGGCGACCAACGGCCGCCGGTCGTCGCTCTGGCTGGCGTCTCTCGAGAGCGGTGAGAACCGCCAGCTCACCCACAGCGACAAACGCGACCGCAACCCGCGCTGGTCGGCCGACGGCAAGTCGCTGGCCTTTCTTTCCAACCGCAGCGGGAGCTGGCAGGTCTGGACGATTCGCCTCGACGGCGGCGAAGCCACCCAGCTCACCAAACTGCCGGTTGACCTGAACGACTTCGAGTGGTCGGCCGACGGCCGCTGGCTCGCCTTCACCGCCGACGTCTATCCCGACTGCTACGACGCCCAGAAGCCCGCCGCCGCGATGGACTGCACCGCCAAGCGCGACGAAGAGAAGGAAAAGAGCAAGGTCAAAGCGCAGCTCTTCGACCGCCTGATGATCCGCCACTGGAACGTGTGGATGGACGGCAAGCGCGGCCACGTCTTTGTGCTGGCCGCCGACGGCAAGGGCGATGCGTGCGACCTGACCCCGGGCGATTCCAGCATTCCCTCCTTCCTCGGCGGCAGCCATGAGTACGAAATCTCCCCCGACGGCAAAGAGCTCGCCTACGGCCGCAACTCCGACAAAGACGAACCGTTGAGCACCAACGGAGACGTCTGGACGGTGCCCGTGAGCGGCGGTGAACCCAAGCGCATCACCACCAATCCCGCCTGGGACGGCTCGCCCCGCTACTCCCCCGACGGCCGCTGGATTGCCTACCGCGCCATGGCCCGCGCCGGCTTCGAGGCCGACCAGACCCGGCTGGTGCTCTACGAGCGCGCCTCCAGCCAGACGCGCGAGCTGACCTCCAAGTTCGACAACAACATCGGCGACTTCATCTGGTCGCCGGACGGCAAGAAGATTTACTTCTCGTCCGACGTGGATGGCGCCACCGCCATCCATCAAGTGACGGTGCCCGACGGCGCCGTGAGCGTCGTGGTCAAGGCGGGCACCAACGACAGCCCGCGCCTCACGCCCGACGGAAAGACGCTCGTCTTCCTCCGCCAGCGCATCCACCAGCCGACCGAAGTCTTCCACGCCCCGGCGGCCGACGGCGACGCCAAGCAGCTTTCGCACGTCAACGACGCGCGGCTGGCCGAGCTGGAGATGAACCCGGGCGAGTCGTTCTACGTCACCGGCGCCGAGGGCGCCAAAGTACAGAGCTGGCTAGTCAAGCCGCCGGGCTTCGACCCTGCGAAGAAGTATCCGGTGGTGGTCCTGATTCACGGCGGCCCGCAGGGGACCTTCGGCGACGACTTCCACTACCGCTGGAACGCCGAGCTGTTTGCCGCGCCCGGCTACGTCGTCGTCATGCCCAACCCGCGCGGCAGCCCGGGCTGGGGGCAGAAGTTCGTGGATGAAATCAGCGGCGACTGGGGCGGCAAGGTCTACACCGACATCATGAACGTTGTGGACCACGTCGAGACGCTGCCCTTTGTCGACAAGTCACGGATGTGCGCCGGCGGCGGCAGCTACGGCGGCTACATGGCCAACTGGATTCTCGGCCACAGCACGCGCTTCCGCTGCCTGATTTCGCACGCCGGCGTCTACAACCTCACCAGCGAATACGGCGCCACCGAAGAGCTGTGGTTCCCGGAGTGGGAGTTCCGCGGCACGCCGTGGACGAACAAGGAAATGTACGAGCGGTGGTCGCCCTCGAACTTCATCCCCAACTTCAAGACGCCCACGCTGGTCATCCACAGCCAGCTCGACTACCGCGTCCCGGTCGAGCAGGGCTTCGAGCTCTTCACCGCACTGCAGCGCCAGGGCGTTCCCTCGAAGCTGCTCTACTATCCCGACGAAGGGCACTGGATCCTCAAACCGCAGAACGCCGAGCTCTGGTACAAAACCGTGCACGCCTGGCTGGCCGACCACCTGAAGCCGTAGTTACTGATCGAGGTTGAGGGGGGCCAGCAGGTCGGTGATATTTTCGGGGGTGACTTCGAGGGCGTCGCGGGCGGGGTCGAGGTCTTCAATCTCATCAAAGGCGCGGAAGAGGCGCATCTTGACGGCGGCGTACTGCTCGGCACCGCTGAGCGGGCGGCCGTGGGCGGCGGCCCAGGCCTCGAGCGCTTCTCGGCGGAGAAAAACCGGCACGGCGTAGGACGTCTTGCGGTCGCGCGAGACGATGAAGACGTATTCGCTGCCCGCGCTCTCGCCTCGGGTCTGCTCGGAGCGCACTTCCTCGAAGTGGTACTGCCAGACGTAGCCCGTGTCGGCGTTGTAGTTCTTGATGCGGCGCACAGTCACGTAGAAGACCCTCCTGGGGATTATTGAAACCCGTCCGAAAAGTGTCAAGCGTCTCGGTTCGCCATGCTAGGATGAGCGACTCACAATTCCCTGGAGCAAAGCGTGGAAGAACACTCGGTCCAGATTCTGTTTCAAATCTTCGTGATGTTTGCGGCCGCCAAGTTGTTGCAGGTGGTGGGCGAGCGGGCGCGCATCCCGGCGGTGATTTCCGAGATTGTCGCCGGCATCCTTATCGGCCCGTACGCGCTGGGGCTGGTGAAGATAGAAGACTGGACTCTGGCGCTGGCGACACTGGGCGCCATTGTGCTGCTCTTCGATGTGGGGCTCGACCAGAAAGTCAGCGACCTGATGAAAGTCGGCGGAACCGCCCTGCTGGTGGCGGTGC
>JAXIPK010000343.1:0-2492 GCA_045402975.1 Acidobacteriota bacterium | reverse complement strand
GGCGGAGAAAGGGCGCGCGGCGGCTCGTGCGATAAGGGCTGGTTCACGACGCCGACCATCTTCGACCACGTCGCCGCCAACGCTCGCATCGCTCAGGAAGAAATCTTCGGCCCGGTGCTGGCGGTGATTCGCGTCAAGGATTTCGACGAAGCGGTCACAGCCGCGAGCGGCATCCGCTACGGCCTGGCGGCCTCCATCTTCACCACCGACGCCAACAAGGTGTTTGAATTCGCCGACCGCATCGAGTGCGGCATCGTCCACATCAACTCACCCACCGTCGGCGGCGAAGCCCACATCCCCTTTGGCGGCTTCAAGGCCAGCGGCATCGGCGAGCGCGAGACCGGCTCCACCGCGATTGATTTTTACAGCGAGATCAAAATCGTCTACGTGGACTACACCGGCCGCAAGCGCGAGACCAACATCTATTAGCGGACTGCCGACAACGCGTTGAGCGAAACCGCCACCGAAGCTGCCGCCCCGCGCGCGCGGAGCTGGCTCTGGAACCCTGACCTCGCCGCCATTCCCGCCGAGCGGCGCACCTGGGGCACCTACAACTACGCCGCCCTCTGGGTGGCGATGAGCGTCAACATCCCCACCTACATGCTGGCCAGCGGGATGATCGCCGGCGGGATGAATTGGAAGCAGGCCATCTTCACCGTTTTTCTCGGCAACCTCATCGTGCTGGTTCCGATGATCCTCAACGGCCACGCCGGCGCGCGCTACGGGATTCCCTTCCCCGTACTGGCCCGCGCCTCGTTCGGTGTGTTGGGCGCCAACATCCCGGCGCTGCTGCGGGCGCTGGTGGCTTGCGGCTGGTTTGGGATTCAAACCTGGATCGGCGGCCAGGCCATCAATGCTCTGCTGGCGGCCATCGTCCCCGGCTGGGGCGGTTGGGCGATGGGCGAGCCGCTCTGCTTCGCGCTCTTCTGGATGCTCAACCTCTATGTCGTTGTGCGCGGCATTGACACCATCCGCTTCCTGCAGGGCATCACCGCGCCGTTCCTCCTGGTCATCGGCCTCGCCCTGCTCTTCTGGGCGCGGCAGAAGGCCGGCGGCTTCGGGCCCATGCTGGCGACGCCGTCGAAGTTCCACACCTTCGGCGAATTCTTCCGCTTCTTCATTCCATCGCTCACCGGCGTGGTCGCCTTCTGGGCTACGGTGGCGCTGAACATCCCCGACTTCACCCGCTACGCGCGCAGCCAACGCGACCAGGTGCTCGGCCAAGCGATCGGCCTGCCGACGACGATGACCCTCTTCTCCTTCATCGGCGTCGCCGTCACTTCCGCCACGGTGATTATTTTCGGCGAGGCGCTGTGGAACCCGGTGGACGTCCTCAGCCGGCTCGGTCATCCGCTGGCGGTGGTGGTGGCGATGGTGGCGCTGCTGCTGGCCACGCTCAACGTCAACGTGGCCGCCAACGTCGTCTCGCCCGCCAACGATTTCTCCAACGTCTACCCGCGGCGCATCAGCTTCAAGCTCGGCGGCATCATCACCTGCGGCCTGGGAGTGGCGATGCAGCCCTGGTATCTGCTGTCCAGTTTCGGCAACTACATTTTCGTCTGGCTGGTCGGGTATTCGAGCTTCCTCGGCCCCATCGCCGGCGTGATGATTGCCGACTACTACGTGCTGCGGAAGAAGATTATCCTGACCGAAGACCTCTATCAGCGCGGCGGCTTTTACGAGTTTCGCCGCGGGTTCAACTGGTGCGCCGTGGCCGCGCTTGGCGCCGGTATTGCCACGGCTCTGGTGGGCTTGCGCGTGCCGGTGCTGCGGCCGCTCTATGACTACGCGTGGTTTGTCGGCTTCTGCATTTCCTTCCTGCTCTATCTGGCGCTGATGCGACGCCAGAAGTCCTAGATGCGGCGGCACACCATCACCACCGTTGTCTTCGACCTCGACGACACGCTCTACGACTGCTACCGCCAGCGCGTGCAGGCGGCGCACCGCTACGCCAGCCGGAAGCTGCTGGCCGCCGGTCTGGCACGGCACGCGCGACGCCGGCTCACGGTCGAAGCGCTCACGGCGCTGCGTCTCAAGCTGTTCCGCGAGGAGCGCAACCTCGACACGCTTGACCGCCGCCTCATCGCCCGCCTCAAGCTCGGCGGGCAAGCGGGGCGCCACCTGGCGCACATCGGCCGCGATGCCTATTTCAGTTTCCCGGTTCGGAACCTGCGCCTGTTCTCCGACGCGATGCCCACCTTGCGCCGCCTGCATCGGCTGGGCGCACGCGTCTACCTCATCACCGCCGGTCACCTGCACATCCAGCAAGCGAAGACGCGGCTGCTCGGCCTCGACCGCTCGCCCTATGTGTCCGACATCCTCTACACCGGGCTGACGCGCGGCCGCGGCAAGAAGCAGCGCCTGCGCCGGGTGCTGCGCTACGAACCGGACCCGCGGCGCGTGCTGGTGGTCGGCGACCGCCCCGACAGCGAAATCCGCGCCGCTCGCGAGCTTGGGATGTGGGCCGTGCGCCGCCTGGGGGGCGAGTTCGC
>JAXIPK010000204.1:0-12661 GCA_045402975.1 Acidobacteriota bacterium | reverse complement strand
GCCTTCCTGCTGAAGCTGCCGCACCAGCTCCGCCGCCTTGTAGGCGGCGATGCAGCCGCTCACGCCCAGCACAACCTTCATGGAAGCTCTCGCGGAAACTACTTGCTGCGCCGCTTGGACTTCTTGCCCTCTTCGTCCTCTTCTTCCAACCCCGGCAAGTAGAACGGCACCGCGCCCTGGAACGTTTCTTCCATGGCGATGCGGGTCGACTTGTGGCCGGTGGTGTGCACCAGGGGCTTGGCGCCCTGCTGCACCTGCCGGGCGCGCTTGGCGGCGGCGAGCACGAAAGCGAACTTGCTGTCGAGCTTATCGAGTGGAATCATAGCTGTATTGTTCCTATGCTCCGTGGGCTCCGAACGTCTCTAGAATAGCAGAAACTTGCGATTTCGTGGCGTCTTTGCGGGCTGCGGCCGCCTGGGCAGCGGCCTGCGGGGGTGATTCCTGCCCGCTTCGCCGGGCTCGCTCCGCAACCACAATCGCTTGCACCTGCGCGCAGGTTTCCTCCAGGCTGCGGTTCACCACCAGGTAGTCATAGATGTTGGGAGAGAGCTCGATTTCCTCGCGCGCACACCGAAGCCGCCGTTGGATGGCTTCCGGCGCATCCAGACCGCGGGCCCGCAACCGATGCTCCAGCTCCTGCCAGGACGGCGGCAGAACAAAAATCGCCACCGCATCGGGGAGACGCTCTTTCACCTGCTGCGCGCCCTGCACGTCGATGTCGAGCAGCAGGTCGCTCCCCTGCCGCGCCGCCTCCTCCATCGCGCTGCGGTGCGAGCCGTAGTAGTAGCCGAAGACTTGGGCGTACTCCAGCAGCTCCCGGCGCGTGATCATCTGCTTGAACTCTTCGGGTTGCACAAAATGGTACTCGCGGCCGTTCTGCTCGCCGGCTCGCGGCGCCCGCGTGGTGTAGGAGACGGAAAACAACAGCCGCGGCACCGTGGACAGCAGGTGCTGCACCACGCTCGTCTTCCCCGAGCCCGACGGCCCGGAGACGATGAAGCAGAGCATGCTCATCCCTACTCCACGTTCTGCACTTGCTCGCGCAGCCGCTCGATGAGGGCTTTCATCTCCAACCCGACTTTGGTGATCTCCAGACCTTCCTCCGCCAGCCCGGGAGCCTTGGAGAGAATGGTGTTGTTCTCGCGGTTCATCTCCTGCAGCAAGAAATCGAGCCGCTTGCCGGAAGCCGCGTCGCCGGAAAGCAGTTGCGCGAACTGCGCTGCGTGACTCTCCAGCCGCGTCAGCTCTTCGCTCGTGTCGCTGCGCTCGGCGAGGTAGGCGGCCTCTTCGGCCAGCCGCGTGGGATCCAGGTCGGTCTTTCCCAGCAGCTCCTGCAACCGCTCGCTGAGCTGCTTGTGAAAGGCGGGCAGCGCGCGCTCGGAAAGCTTCACCAACTGTTGCCTCCGCTCGCGCACTTGTTCGAGCACGCTGAGCAGGTCGCGCTCCAGCGCCGCCCCTTCGCTGCGCCGCATCTCTTCCAACCGCGCCAGCGCTTCCTGCAGGAGCCGCTCCGCCAGTGCACCGATCCGCTGCGCCGCCTCCGGCTCCGTTGTCCGGGCGCCGGTGCGGAGCACGCCGGGCTGGCGCAGCGCCGCCGCCAAGTCAGGCTCGCCCGTCAGTCCGAACTCGCGCTGCAAGTTGCGGTAGAGCTCCACGTAGCTGCGCACGAACTCCGTGTTCACCTCCAGCGCCGGCTTTTCGCGGCTCTCCACCTGAAAATCCACTTCCAGGTGGCCGCGCTGAATCTTCTCCCGCACCAGCGTCCGCCAACGCGGCTCGAACGGCTCCAGCTCTCCGGGCACGCGCAGGTGCAGATCAAGAAAGCGGTGGTTGAGCGCCTTGAGCGTAACGCGAATAAGGCAGGAGCCATCCTCCCCTTGGGCGTGAGCAAAGCCGGTCATGCTGCGCACCATTAGAGTGTCTCCCCCGTCTCGACCTGCGAAGAATCCTGGTCGACGAACTGCAATTCATACAGCCGCTGATAGAGCCCGCCGCGCGCCAGCAGCTCTTCGTGGCGGCCGGCGTCGCGGATCTGCCCGCCTTCGATGACGATGATCTTGTGGGCCCGCCGGATGGTCGAAAGCCGGTGCGCCACCACGAACGCGGTGCGGCCTTTCATCAGGTTGGCCAGCGCCTGCTGCACCAGCAGCTCGGACTCGGTGTCGAGCTCGGAGGTGGCTTCGTCGAGAATCAGGATGGGCGCGTTCTTCAGCAGCGCCCGCGCAATCGCCAGCCGCTGCCGCTGCCCGCCGCTCAGCCGCACGCCGCGCTCGCCGATGACCGTCCGGTAGCCCTGCGGCAACTCCTGGACGAACTCGTGCGCCAGCGCCGCTCGCGCCGCCTCTTCCACTTCCTCCACCGTGGCCTCGCGTCGCCCGTAGCTGATGTTGTTGGCCACGCTTTCGTTGAAGAGCACCGTCTCCTGCGTCACGATGCCGATCTGCGCCCGCAGCGACGCCAAGCCGAACTCGCGGATGTCCTGCCCGTCAATGCGAATCGCCCCGGCGGTGGGATCGTAGAACCGCGGCAGCAGGTTGACCAGCGTCGTCTTCCCTGCTCCGCTCGTGCCCACCACCGCCACCACTTCGCCCACGTCGGCGGTGAGCGAGATGCCCCGCAGCAGCGGCGGGCCGTCGCTGTAAGCGAACCAGACAGAATCAAACTCAATGCGCCGCGTGAAGGGCGGCAGCGCCGGCGCGCCCGGTTTTTCCTTGACCTCTTCGCGGTGGTCCAGCATCTCGAAAACTTTTTCCGTCGCCCCCAGCGCCTGCTGGAAATGACCGTAGATGCCCGCCAGGCGGCGAATCGGCATGTAGGTGCGCAGCAGCGCCGCCACGAAAACGAACATCATCTCCGGAGTCAGCGCGCCCGACTGAATCCGCTCGCGGGCGTAGAGCAGCAGCAGGCCCACCGTGGTGGCGCCCAGCACTTCCATCAGCGGAGAGGTCATCGCGTAATAGCGCACCCAGCGCAGGTTGGTGCGGAAAAGCCGCGCCGCGCGCTCGCGGAAGCGCCCCGCCTCCCACTTCTCCGCGCCGAAGGCCTGGACGATGCGCACCCCGCTGTAGGTTTCCTGCAGCACGTCGTTCAGCGAGCCCAACTCCTCCTGCGAGCGGCGGCTCAGCCGCCGGATGTGCCGTCCGATGTAGGCCACCGGCAGCACGATCAGCGGCACGGCCAGGAAGGAAACCAGCGACAGCCGCCAGTCAATCAGAAACACCACCACCAGCAGCACCGGCAGGGTAAACGCCTGGCGGAAGAAGTCCGTCAGCACGTGCGACACCGCCGTCTGCACGCGGTCAATGTCGTTGATCGCCACCGACATCAACTGCCCGGTGCGCTGGCGATGGAAGAAGCTGAGCGATTGCCGCAGCGTGTGGGCGTAGAGCTGGTTGCGCAAGTCCATCACCACCGAATGGCCCAGCCGGTTGACGCAGTACTCGCCCACGTACTCGCTTGTCGCCATCACGAAATAGACGAGGGCGATCGTTCCCACCACCAGCGCCCCGGCGCTGGCCACCGGCAGCGGCAGAAAATCCTGCAGGAAAAAGGTGCGCCCCAGGTAGGGCAGCTCGAGCAGAACAATCTCACTGCTGGCGGCGCCGGGCTGGAGGATCAACTGCGTCACCGGCCGGAGCAGCATCACTGTGACGCCTTCGAGTACACCCACCGCCATCATCAGCCCGCAGCCCGCCATCAGCCAGTTCAGGTGCGGGCGAATGTAGGCAATCAGGCGATTCAGGTTGTGCATTTCAGTTCCGGAGCGCGGCGACTCCGGTCGGGGCTAATTCTAGCCTGCTTTCAGCAGGTCGCGGTGGCTGATTTTGACCGAGTGCCGTTGCCGCGCCAACTGTCGCCCGAGCGCTTCCGCCAGCGTCACCGAGCGGTGCCGGCCGCCGGTGCAGCCGAAGGCGATATTCAGGTAGCTCTTGCCTTCCTCGCGGTAGTGCGGCAGCAGGTAGGCCAGCAACCGGCTGATGTGGCGGATGAACTTCTGCGTCTGCCGAAACGAAAGCACGTAGCGCGACACGCGGCGGTCCCGCCCGGTCAGCGGCTTGTAGGCCGGCACAAAGTTGGGGTTGGGCAGGAAGCGCACATCAAACACCAGGTCGGCGTCCGGTGGCACGCCGAAGCGATAGCCGAAGCTGATCAGATTGACCAGCAGCTCCCGCGCATGCCCCGCCTCTGCGAACCGCTCGACGATAAACCGCCGCAGCTCGTGCGGCGTGAACCGCGTGGTGTCGATCTGCAAATCGGACAGCGCTCGGATGGGCTCGAGCCGCGCCCGCTCCTGCCGGATTCCCTCTCGCACCGGCATCTCGCCCAGCGGATGAGGCCGGCGGGTTTCGCTGAACCGCCGCAGCAGCGCCGCGTCGCTCGCTTCCACGAACACCAGTTTGACCGTGACCGTGCGCCGCAGCCGTTGCAGCAGCGCTGGGAAGCGCTCCAGCGCCTCGCCTTCGCGGATGTCCACCGTCAGCGCCGCCCGCGACACTTCGCTGCTTCTCATCATCAGGTCGGCAAAGGTGGGTATGAGCGAAAGCGGCAGGTTGTCCACGCAGTAGTAGCCCAGGTCCTCCAGCGTCCGCAGCACCGAGGCTTTCCCGGAGCCGCTCATCCCGGTGAGGATGACAAGCGGAGCCAGCCGGCTGGATTTCGCGGCAGAGGGGCGAGGCTTTCGAGGACGGCGGCGGGGACGCGGCATCCTACAGCTTGGCCCGCCGCTGGTGCGTGCTGGGGATTCGCATGTCTTCGCGATACTTGGCGACGGTGCGTCGCGTGACCTGAATGCCCTCGGCGGCCAACCGCTGCGCCAGCTGCTCATCGGTCAACGGATGGCCGGCGTCTTCTTCCTCGATCATCTTTTTCACCCGGCGCTTCACCGTCAGCAGCGCCGTCATTTGCCCCGCCGGGCCGCCCACCGCTTCCGAGAAAAACCGTCGCAGCTCGATGACGCCCTGCGGCGTGTAGGCGTACTTGTTGGCCACCGCTCGGCTGACGGTGGACGGGTGCACGCCCACCTGCTCGGCGACTTCCTTGATCATCAGGGGCTTCATCTGGTCGAGCCCGTGGTCGAGAAACTGGCGCTGACGCTCGACGATGATCTCGCACACCCGTTGGATCGTGTGCTTACGCTGCTGGATGTTTTTCAACAGTTGCACCGCCGAGGCGAACCGCTCCTTTACGTAGTTCCGCACCTCCGGCGGCGCCGCCCGCCGGTCGAGCAGCCGCCGGTAGAGCGGGCTCAGCCGCAACTGCGGCAGGTCGTCTTCGCTCAGCAACACCTGATACTCGTTGCCGACCTTGGCAAAGAAAACGTCGGGCTCGATGGGTGTCGACTGGGTGCGGTTGTAGCGCAACCCCGGGCGCGGGTCGCAGCGCTTGATCACCTCCACCGCCAGCAGCACCGCCGGCAGCGGCCGGTTGAGGGCCCGCGAGATTTCCCGGTACTGTTTGTTCTGCAACTGCTTCAGGTGGTCGGTGACAATCTGCTGGGCGAGCGTGTTCTCGGGTTCGAGCGTGCGCAGTTGCAGCAGCAGGCATTCGGAGAGATCGCGGGCCGCCACCCCCAACGGGTCGAACTCCTGCACCAGCCGCAGCGCCTGCTCGACGTGCGCGGGCTCGTGCTCCCCGCTTTGCGCAATCTCTTCCAGCGTCGCCGTCAGGTAGCCATCCTCGTTCAGGTTGCCGATGATGGAAGCCGCTGCTGGCTTCACCTCTTCTCCCGCCACGCTCAGGCTGAGCTGCCACTCCAGATGGTCGGTCAGCGTCGTGGGCGGGGAGACGAAGTTCTCGAAGCTGGGCCGCTCGATATCCTCGCGTTCCTGGTGGCGCTCGGTGGCGTCGGCGTATTCTTCGAAGATGGCGTTGACGTCGAAATCCTCGTAGGGGTCGGCGGTTTCCTCGCGCGGCGCCTCGCTCTCAGCCTTCTCGAAGCCGTCGTCGCTGGCCTCGCGCTCCCGCGGCAGGCCGTCTTCGCCGATTTCTTCCAGCACCGGGTTCTGCATCAGCTCCTGCTCGATCATCTGCCGCAGCTCCAGCCGGTTGAGCTGCAGCAGACTGACCATCTGCACCAGGCTGGGGGTGAGGATCTGCTTCTGCGTGACCCGGAGCTGAAGTTTGGGATCGAATCCGCCCATCGGACTTTCCTAGTGAAGCTGGAACTGCTCACCCAGATAGATGCGCCGCACTTCGGGGTCGCTGCTCAACTCCTGCGGCGTGCCGGCACGGAAGATTCGCCCGTTGTGGATGATGTAGGCGCGGTCGGTGACGCGCAGCGTTTCGCGCACGTTGTGGTCGGTGACCAGCACCCCGATGCTGCGCTGCTTGAGGTCGCTGACGATTTTCTGGATATCGAGCACGGTGACGGGGTCAATGCCGGAAAAAGGCTCGTCGAGCAGGATGAACGACGGCGACAGCACCAGCGCCCGCGCGATCTCCACCCGGCGGCGCTCGCCGCCGGAGAGCGTGTCGGCGCGGTGGCGTCGCAAATGCGCGAGGCCCATCAGCTCCAGCAACTCCTCCAGCCGCTCGCGGCGTTCCGAACCTTCCATGGGCAGCGTCTCCAGCACCGCGAGAATGTTTTCCTCCACGCTGAGCTTACGAAAAACCGAAGGCTCTTGCGGCAGATAGCCCAGACCGTTGCGCGCCCGCAGGTACATGGGGAAATCGGTGAGGTCGGTGCCGTTCAGCATCACGCGGCCGGAATCCGGACGCGTCAAACCGACCAGCAGGTGAAAGGTGGTGGTCTTGCCGGCGCCGTTGGGACCCAGCAGTCCGACGACCTCGCCGGGAGAGATCTTCAGACTGACGCCGTCAACTACTTTTCGCCCTCGATAGCTCTTGCTGAGGTCGACGGCCGTCAACTGAAGCATGGGTCAGCGTGTCCACGGGCGACGAGTGACGGTGCGAGTACCTTCCGCGGAATCAACTCGCAGCGTACCATCCGCCAAAAACAAAGTCAAACGATCGCCCGCCGTGCTGCCGCGGGTCGGATCGGTAATTTTCGGCGCGCCGCCCCACACCGAAACCGTCTGCGCCGCGGCGCTGTACTCGGCGCGCTCGCCGGTTGCCTGCGCGGTTCCCTGCTCGATCAGCACGCCGCCGCGCGCCAGCGCGCGCTCCACTCCGCTGCTGTTGCCTTGCGCACCCGGCGCCAAAAAGACCTCCAGCACAGGCGCTCGCAGCGTGCCGAAGTCATTGTGGGCCACCACTTGCTCCTCGAACAGCACGCGGTGCTCGCCTTCCACATAGGTTGCCCGCTGCGAAGCTACTTCGACCGCTCGCCGCTTCTCACCGTCAGCGGGTGTTTCCTTCCGCGCCTCGACGAACATGCCGGAAACGTTGCCCTCCGCCACCAGCTTGTTGGGATTCTGATAGAGGTCGATGACGGAAGCGGCCAGGCGACTCTCGCCCTGCCACATTCGCGCCCGCCCTTCGTAACGAGCGCGCCCCGAGGCGCGCTCGGCCCGCAGCTTGTCGGCGGCCAACTGCACCGGCTCGCCG
Source organism: Acidobacteriota bacterium (assembly GCA_045402975.1). Lineage (GTDB taxonomy): Bacteria > Acidobacteriota > Terriglobia > Acidiferrales > 2-02-FULL-67-57 > JACPRL01. The sequence goes on along the minus strand of JAXIPK010000204.1, from coordinate 5,155 downwards.
GTGCCGAAGCCGGGCTGACTTCTGTCGGTTGAGCGGTACGTAGTCCGCACGTCGCCCTCGGCGCGCAGGATTTCAGTCTTCTCTTCGAGGTCGATGCTGCGGGCCGTGGTACGGCTCGCCGCATCCCAGAACACCGGTTGCTCGCTTAGATGGTAGAGCCCCGGGGCGGCCGCGTAGGTGGCGCGGCCGGCTTCCGCCTGCCAGCGGTCGCCCTGATACCGGAACTGGCCCCACTGCTCCGCCTCGGTTAGCCGCCCCTCGTCGTCGAACCGCGCCCGCATCTCCTGGCTGGTGGAGGTCTGCGGAGCGGCGCCCGGGCGAGTCAGTTTCATCTGGACGCCGCCGGAGGCATTCAGTGCGCGCAGGCGGTCTTTGTTCTCGAACTGCAAATCAATCCGCTCGGCGGTGAGCGTCCGCGCGTCCCCTTGCGGCGTGCGCAGCGTGAGCGTGCCGCGTGGGCGCGCAGTTAAGACTTGCCTCGCACCCTGGAGTTCCAGCTCCATTGTCGGCGCGCGCAGCTCGCGCGTCTGGGTCGCCAGCGTGGAGAGCAATCGCGCCGAGCCTGAGGCTGTGACGCGCTCCGCTTCGCCACTCCCAGATGCAAAGAACATCACTGCTTCGTCGCAGGCGAGCTGCTCTCGGGACTTGGCGCCCTGCCGTTCCAGCAAAACCTTTCCCGTGGCGCGCAGTTGCCCGATGCGGCCCTCGGCTCCAAAATCAGCCACCATCTGCGCGGCGTGGGCGCTGGCCGTTCCTTCCGCGTAACGTCCGGAAGTGCGCACGTTGCCGGTGGCTTCAATCTTGCGGACTTGGAAGTTGGAATCCAGCTCCATGCGGAGGCGGTCGGCGATTAAGACCCGCTCGCCCGCCCGGACCTCCAGCGGCGGAACCAGCTCGAAGGCCTGCTCCCGGGCGAAGTAGCGCAACTGCGAAGCTTGAATCATCACCGGCGTGCCGCCACGCGACGCCTGAATGCGGATCTGCTTCTCAAACTGCACCGCCGGGTCGGTCCCCTGGTAGCGCAACCCCACCGCTTCGCCGCTGCCCTGCGGGAAAGAGAAGCGCACCGGCTCGTCCGTCCACGCCGAGCCGCTGGCGGGATCGAAGTGCACCGCCGACGTACTCAACTCCACCGCGCGCTTTGGATCGTCCGCGGCGCCGGCCCCGCTGCTCACGTGCACCGTGGCCTCGCCCGGGCAAAGGATGTGACCCGTGCCCGTCACGTCGTACTCGCAGCGCGCCGTGCGGATTTCATCCGAGCGCTCCCCGCGCCGCCCGTAGACTTTCACCACCACGTTTTCGAGAACGGTGGTTTTGCCGGCGCGCTCGGTCGTCCGCGCCGCTTCGACCGTGAAGAGGGTCTGCCCGGCTTCCGAGCGTGAAAGCGTAAGGCGCTCTGCCTGCTGCTGGACATCCCCGGGCACGGTCGTCGGCGCCGACTGGCGCGCCTGATAGGCCTGCCAGCGCCGCAAGCCGTAGTTCACGCCCACCACCAGCGCCACGGCGACCAGCGCCACCAGCACCAGCCGGCGGATTTGCTCAATCGGCGGCCGCTTCATCGTTCGCGTCTCACACATTCAGTATAGAGCGACAAAGGTGGAGAGGCGCAAGGAATCAGCGACGGGGCTTAGTGCTTGGAGGGAGGAGCTTCGACCTCGACAAAGACGCTGTTGTCGTTCCCGAGGTCGCGCGCGGCGGGCGTGACGATGCTGCGGGGCGAGATGTGAATCTTTTCCGAGCGCGTGATCGCTGTGCGGACGTCGCTCTCACTGACGAACTCCTCCGCCTTCGGAGCCGGTGGACGCTCGGGCGGCGCGGGCATCGGGTTGTGCGGGGCAGGCGCTGGATTGGCAGATTCGTTCGCGCCTTTGGGCACGCCTTTCTGCGAGAGAAAACGCTCCACCACGCGCGCAATCGTAGCGCGGTCGGGCAGCCCCGCACCCGAGCGCGCTTCTTGCTGGGTGCTTGGGCTGACGGCCGCGGGCGCGCTAGGGTGCGGGGCCGGCGGCGGAGGCGATGCCGCGACTGCTTGCGGGCTCAGCCGCTTGGGCGGCGCTTCCACCGGGCGCGACTCCCAGGCGATGCGCTTGATGTTCATCAGGTGTTTGGGACTGATGTTGTCGGAGGTGATGTTGCCGCCGGGCGCGCCGCAGCCCAGTGTCATCGCGGGGAACAGGCGCGTCGTGGCGCCCACCGAGCCCAGCGACGCCGGCGTGTTCACCATCACCCGGTAGGCGCGTACTCGCTGGCCAAACTCGCGGATGATGGCGTCGCTCTGCGAATGAATCGCAATCGTGTGCCCCAGCCCGCCGAACTCGAGCAGGCGATTGGCGAGCTCGATTCCCTCCTGATAGTTCTTCACCGTATAGAAGGCGAGAATAGGCGAGAGCTTTTCGCCGGAGAGCGGATGCTCGCGGCCCACGCCGGTCAGTTCAGCGATGAGCACGCGCGTATCGGGCGGCACCTTGAAGCCGGCGATTTCCGCCAGCACTGGTGCGGCGCGGCCGACAATCTTCGGGTTCGGCACGCCCGTGTCCGGGCGAATCACCACTCGCCCCAGCACTTCAATCTCTTTGGCGTTCAGGAAGTAGGCGCCCTGCTCGCGCAGCTCCTGCAAGACGGCGGCGCGAATCGACTCGTCGCAAATGATCGACTGCTCCGAAGAGCACAGCGTGCCGTTGTCAAACGTCTTGCCGGCGACCACATCGGCCACCGCTTTGCGCACGTTGGCGGTGCGCTCGATGTAGGCGGGCACGTTGCCGGGGCCGACGCCCAGCGCTGGCTTGCCCGAGCTGTAGGCGGCGCGCACCAGGCCGGTTCCGCCCGTAGCGAGGATGATAGCCACGCGCCGGTGCCGCATCAGCTCCTGCGTCGCCTGCGCCGTGACTTCTGTCATGCAGCCGATGAGCCCTTCGGGCGCGCCGGCCTTGAGCGCCGCCTTGATGAGCACGTCGGCGGTGGCACAGATGCAGCGCTTGGCGGTGGGGTGCGGGCTGAGCACGATGGCGTTGCGCGCCTTGAGCGAAATCAGCGTCTTGTAAATCGCCGTCGAAGTGGGATTGGTGGACGGAATGATGGCCGCCACCACGCCCACCGGCTCGGCGACTTCCAAAATGCCGTTCTCGCGGTCCTCGCGGATGATGCCCACCGTCTTCAGCGGCCGGATGGCGCGGTGGACGTCTTCGGCGCCCAGCTTGTTCTTGCGAATCTTGTCGGGAACGTTGCCGTAGCCGGTCTCTTCGACCGCCAGGCGGGCGAGCGGCTCGGCCTCGCGCGAAGCGGCCTCGGCCACGGCGTCAATCACGGCGTCAATCTGCGCTTGGGAGAAAGTCGCCCAGCGCTTCTGCGCTTCGTAGGCGCGCCCGATCAAGTCGCGCACTTGCTGGAGGGAAAGAAGGTCGGCGTCGTGGACTTTTTCCATGGAATCTCAGCCGGAGGGCCGGAGCCTAGCACGCTTGCCGGGTCGGGTCAACCACAGGGGATTGGAACCACGGATGCGCACGGATGAACACGGATAAGGCGAACTAGAAGAGCAGGCCCTGGTTGGCCACCGCCACGTTGTTGCGCGAGGTGTTCTTCACCAGGTACATGGCCTCGTCGGCCAGCCGGATGAGCTCGGCCTTCGACTTGGCGTCGGTGGGATAGCTGGCCAGCCCGATGCTGGCGGTGACGTGCAGGTTCAGGGCTTCGTCGGTGAGGAAACGGGCTTCGTTCAGCCGCTGATAGATACGGCGGGCGACCACCTCCGAGCCCTCGCGCCCGGTCTGCGGCAGCAGCACCACGAACTCGTCGCCGCCGTAGCGGAAGGCGAAGTCCACCAGGCGCAGATTGGCGCGCAGCAGCTCAGCTATTTCGCGCAGCAGCTTGGAGCCGCGCAGATGGCCGTAGGTGTCGTTGACCGTCTTGAAGTGGTCGAGGTCCATGAAAATCAGACTGAACTCGTAGTCGTAGCGGTTGGAGCGGTAGATTTCCGTGTCGAGCACGAAGTTCAGGTGCCGCACGTTGTAGAGCGTGGTGCAGTCGTCGGTGATGGTGAGCTCGTGGATGCGCTGCACGTGGATGGCGTTCTCGATCGCGATCGCCGCGTAGTCGGCCATGGCCTGCAGCAGGTTGACGTCGTTCTGGTCGAACTCGCGCCGCCCCACGTAATTGATGATCTCGATAACGCCCAGCGTGCGCTCCTTGCCGCGGATGGGCACGCAGATAATCGACCGCGTGCGCATCTTGGTCATCTGGTCGATCTGGCCCATGAAGCGCGGGTCTTTGTCGACGTCGGGGACGATGGTGGCCTTGGCCGACTGCGCCACCCAGCCGGCGATGCCCTCGCCCATCTTGAGTCGCACGTCTTTGAGTTTGTCGGCGGCCTTGCCGGTGGCGATCTGGAAGTAAAGCTCGTTGGTAATCTCGTCCACCAGCAGCAGCGACCACGTGTCCGGCGCCATCAGCTCCTGCACTTTCTCCATGATGGTCTTCAGGACCTGGTCAATCTGCAGAGTGGAGGTCAGCGCCTTCGCCATGTCGTGGACGATGGCGTAGCCGGCCGCGTGGGGCGAAGGCTCGCGTTGCCGCGGCGGCGCCGGCGCGGGGCGGCGCTCTTTGGTGCGACCTCGCTGTTGTCGTCCCTTGGATTTGCGCGGTGGCATGGATCCTGATGCTGGTCTCCGGCGTCGTCTTCCGCTGCGCCCACGCCGGAAACCGAGTCATTATACGCAGGCTTCTTCGGCGGGAGCAACCCAACAATAGGCCTATTTGCCCATTGACACTCTGCGAGCCGCAATCCTATTATCGTTTCGGTCCCTCCTCTCAGCGGCAGGCGGGTAGATGGCTAGTTTCGGCGAAAACCTGAGGCGCGAGCGCGAGCTTCGCGGCGTTACTTTGCAGGAGCTCGCCAACGGCACGAAAATCAGCACCCGCCACATCCAGTCACTGGAGCGCAACCAGTTTGACCGCTTGCCCGGCGGCATCTTCAACCGCGGCTTCGTCCGCGGCATCGCCCGCTACATGAAGCTCGACGAGAGTTTCTGGGTCGGTGAATACGCCCGCGCCGCCGGCGAAGAGCCGGAGATTCTCGCCATCTACGCCAAGGAGACGCCCAAGCCGGCGATGTCGCCGCGCCGCGGCGTGTGGAGCTACGTGGCACTGGTCGCCGTCTTCG